>NZ_CP109994.1:0-300354 GCF_025947065.1 Flavobacterium sp. N1736 | reverse complement strand
AACCTGCCGCAGCAATTATGCCAGGTAAAAAAGGAAAAATCGATGTAAAATACAATATGGCTGCAGGTCCAATTCGTAAAACAATTACTGTAGAAACCAATGCCGTAAATTATCCTGACGGTAGAGTTGCCCTAAAAATTAAGGGGGAAGTTTTATAAAAAAATTAAAATTTAAAAATAGTAAAAGCCGCTTCAAATGAAGCGGCTTTTTTTTATGAAACAGGTTTTATTTTGTCATTTCGAGGAACGAGAAATCACACGCGTGACTCGACAAAGATTGACGATTTTGATTGTAGAGCTTCTAGTGTGATTTCTCCTTCGTCGAAATGACAAGATTGCGACTACTTTTGTGTTTCATCAGAACATTCAACAGCTGCAAATTTATATTTTACGCGTTCAAAATCGATAGGTTTATCTTTTACCAAATAAGTAACTCCCATTGTTGTTTGCATTGTTCCGTTGCCTAAAATAAGTTGTGTGTCTTTCTTTAAAAATGCCATTGGGTTTTTGAAAGTTCTGGTTTTATTTGTTCCTTCAATAAAGGTATAATCTGCAAATAGTGTATCTCCGTGAAATTCTCCGCTAATTACGCCATTTTTTTCAGGAGCTCCGGCAACTTTCATTACCATATTTCCGGTTATTTTGCCGTTTTTTAAAGTGTTTAATTTTAAGTCAACAATATCCTTTTCATAGGTTGCTTCGTAACATTGAACACTTACAGGTTTTTCTGTTGCGGCTTGGGTAGTTTCAACTTCTTTCTTGCTTTCTTCTTTTTTACAGCTTTGAAATCCGATGCACGCCAAAAGCAAACATGGTATGACTAATTTTTTCATGATTGAATATTCGTTTATTGTTATAGTATAAAATTACGTTTTTTATTTAATAAACCCACAGGTTTTAAAAACCTGTCGGGTTTGAAATCGTGTTATAAATTCTTAATAACAAATTCGCTTCTTCTGTTTAATTCATGTTCTTCTTCATTACAAGCATCATCTGTTTTACATTTTATAATTGGTACTGATTCTCCATACCCTTTTGCTGTTACTCTATTTGCATTAATACCGGATTGTATGATAAATTCTCTGGTAGAATTGGCTCTCTTTTGGGATAAATCTTCGTTGAATTTCGCATTTCCTCTTGAGTCTGTGTGCGATCCAATTTCGATTACCATTCCCGGATATTTATTCATTAATGTGACAACTCTGCTTAAAACTACTTTTGATTCTTTACGAATGTACCACATATTATAATCAAAATAAATAGGATCGGTTTTAATAATCAATCGGTCTTTATTGTCTTTTATAACGTCTTTTTCCTGTTTTAAAATTTGATCGACTTTTTCTTTTTTCTTGATTTCTGTGGCAGCAATTTCATCTGCTTTGGCTTTTTTCCCGGCTTCTTTTAAAGCAATAACCGCCAACGCTTCTTTTTTCTTATTTTCTTCTTCTATAATAATTTCCTGCTGTCTTTTCTTTTGAGCAGTCTCTTTTTCTTCTAGTTTAATGGCTTCTAAAGATTTAAGTGCCAAAGACGCATCGTTTATTTTGTTTCTTGTTTTGTCTAAAACCAATGATTTTGATTCGTTGGTGTATTTTTCTTTAAATGCCGAAACTTTATACGAAGCTTCGCAGGGAACTGTAAAACTGAATTTTCCATCGGCAGAAGTTGTAATTGTATTCAACGTTTTATTTTCTGGATCCTGCAGTAAAACAGTTGCGTTTTCAAGCGGTAATTTTGTGTCAATATCTGTAATTATTCCTGTGATAAACTGTTTGCAGTCTTCAACGATTAAATCTTTAATTTCTGTAAATTGATACATATCGTCGCTTCCTTTTCCGCCTTCTCTGTTGGAGGCAAAATATCCTTCTTTGGTATTTGAATCGATATTAAATGAAAAATCATCTAAATTTGAGTTTAAAGGCAAACCAATATTTGTGGGTTTCGAATATTCATTTCCATTGATATCTGAAACAAAAACATCAAGCGATCCGAAACCCAAATGTCCATCTGATGAAAAATAAAGTTTGTTATCTGCAGAAGCAAAAGGAAATTGTTCTCTTTTATCTGTATTGATAATTGGTCCCAGATTTTTTGGTGTATCAAAAGCTCCTTTGTTAATGTTTACGGAATAAATATCAAATGAACCTAAACTTCCGGGCATGTCCGAAGCAAAATACAATACTTTTTCATCGGCACTTAAAGCGGGATGTTCTACTGAATAATTTGGACTATTGAACGGAAGTGTCGTTATATTTTTCCATTTTCCTTCTACTAATTCAGCTTTAAATATTTGAAGATTTGAAATTTTCTGATCGTTTTTTCTTTTACTTCCGTTTTTAGAATTATTACGGGTAAAATAAATCGTTTTGCCATCTTTTGTAAAAACTGCATTGGCTTCATGAACGCCGGTTTTTAATTCATCGGCAAAATAAGTTAACTGTGCATCAGCAGCATTTATGTTTTGAATTGGTACTTTAACTAAATTTAAATAGGTTTCATTATCCCATTTGTATTTTTTATCGAATAATCCGGGTTTTAGTTTTACGCCTGCAAAAACGAGATTGTCTTTGAATTTTACTGCTCCAAATTCTGAATTTGGTGTGTTTATTGCCAGGTTTTTTATGTCAAATCGGTTTCCAATTGCTGATACATTTTCGAGTTCTTTCAGTTCTTTTTGAAAATATATAGTATCCTGATTATTGGTTGATTTTGCGTAATATTCTTTTAAAACAACGTTTGCATTTTCATAACTATTTGTTGCTTTTAACGTTTGGGCGTATCTAAAATAATAATCTCTGTTTAAATCATTATTATAATTGGTAACCAATAGTCTGTAATAACGTTGTGCTTTTATTAGATCATTTGTATAGAAATAAGAATCAGCAAGGTTTTTAATTACTTCCTGCGATGGTTTTGTTTCAGCAAGTTTTTCATATAAAATGATGGCTTCGGTGTAATACGTTTTGTCAAAAAAACGTTTTGCCCTAATCAATTCCTGATCTTGTGCATTTATAAACTGTATTGAAAATACGAATATAATAACGAGTAGTTTTTTCATATTTTTCATTTTAAAAGAATCTTGGTGATTTATCAAATCCTTTTCCTAATAAATCCAAATCAAAAAGGAGCATAATTTCGTGTGTTCCTGAATTAAACTGACCTAAATTTGAAAGTGTATAATCGTATGCATAACCTACTCTTAAAGTTGATGTTACATTGATATTTACCAATGCACTTATGGCATCGCTTATTCTGTAAGCTGCGCCAAATTCAAATTTATTATTGTAAAGTACATTTGCGGTTATATCGATAGAAAGTGGCGCGCCATTAACATATTTTGTCATGAACGCAGGTTTTAATTTTACCTTGTCATTGATTTGAAACACGTATCCGGCGGTTAAAAAAGTATGAATTTCTTCAGATCCGTAAGCGTTTATTCCTGATTTTTCTTCAATATGTTTCGATTTTAATAGGTTTGGAGCTGAAATTCCGGCATAGAAATTATTTCTAAAATAGTATGCTCCTACTCCAATATTTGGTTTGGTTACATTGACATCTTCAGCGAAAGCCATATCTGTCGTAACATCTCCACTTTGCAAAACAAAACCATTGAAATTTGTCTGCATTGATGTAAATCCTGCTTTTAGACCCAATGAAAGTTTATTTTGTCCTCCTAAATTTAGTACATATGCAAAATCAGCGTAAACGTTATTTTCTTTTTTGGCTCCGTCGCCAATATCATCAGAAACTAATGAAAGCCCCACTTCTACTTTATCGGTTATAGCGGTATGCCCGAAAAAAGTAAATGTTTTAGGAGCTCCAACTGAGCCAACCCATTGTGTTCTGTACAATCCTCCAAGGTTTAACATAGCTGGCGTTCCTGTTGCATACGCCGGATTTACAACGCTCATATTATACATATAATGTGTATACTCAGGATCTTGCTGTGCAGAAATTGAAGTTATATAAAAGAAAAAACTTATAAAAAATATTATGTTTTTCATTTGAATTTTATATTAAAATGTAAAGGAATTATCGGTTTAAGTAAAGGCGGCCTTGCTTTGGAGGTCTGTTATCTTTATTAAAATTCAGAACATAAAAATAGACTCCGTTTGGCGCCATACCGCTTCCAATTCCTTCTCTCTCATAATTTAAACCATCCCAGCCCGGTTTACCATTATAACCTTTATACATTCCGTTTCCATATCTGTTAAAAATTTCAAGTGTATAATTTGGGTATAAAAATTCAATATTCGGAATCACAAAAGTGTCGTTTACACCGTCTCCGTTTGGCGAAAATCCATCAGGGATAAAAAAATCATTTGGCACATTCTCACAATCTGTTAGTGTAACCGTAACTTCAAGACGATCATTAGAAAAACAATTTGTTGTGTTGGAAAAATCGTAACCAAAATAGGTTCCCTGCTCAATTAAAGCTGTTGTTGGCGGTATTACATTTCCGTTTGGATCATACCAAACTATTGACGAAGCCACATTTGTATTATTGGATAAATCGGCAATGGTTGGATTATTTAATCCGCAAAAATTTTGTCCATCTGTATTTAATACAGGCGCTGGTATATCATTTATAGTAACCGAAATCATTGTTGGGTCTGATGTACAACCGGCTGTAGTTATTGTTACCCAATAATTCTCTGACTGCAAAACATACGTGGGAGCGAGAGGCGTTGTTAATGTTGCTGCATTATACCATTTATATTGTGCTCCGTTTGGCTGTAAATTTGCAATTGTCGTATGATCAATTTTACAAAATTCTTTATTGGTAGCGGTTGGAGCCACGGGAATTGGGTTTATTGCAAAAGGATCTGCAACACCACTTACATCAACCGCACATGTGGTGATGTTATTTTGCAAATTGGTAACAGTTGCCGTTGTTGTTCCTGTGTTTGCAAGTAAGGTTGAAGGAATTACAAAAGATGCTGTTCCGTTTGTTGGCGTTAATACAACGGTTTGTACTGCTGCTGTATTACTTCCTGAAAGTGTATAATACACTGTTACATCGGTAAGATTTCCTAATCCTGAAACCGAGGCAGAAACGGGATCTCCAAAACAAACATTAGCAATTTGTATTTTTAAAGCTGCAATATTAGGTAAAGGATTTATGACTATATCTCCTTTTAAATTGGCTGTATTTGTACATTGCGATACTACATGGGTAATATTTGTAATGGTAATAACACCGTTTCCGCTTCGTGGATTTAAAATTCCCGGAATTGTAAAACTTGCAATACCACCTGCAAATGTAACTCTGACGGTTTGTGCATTTACACTATTTACACCAGAAATATCGTAACGAAGATCATAAGTACCATCAACAATTTTTACGGCATCTGAAATTACTACTAAAGCATCGGTGTTCTGGCAGGTTTTTATTTCAGCTATTTTGGCTCCGGTTAAATCCGGAATTGGATATATGTGCAGTACATCTGATAAAGGACTATTCACATTTGTACATGCTCTTTCGCTATCATCTTTATATATATCAAGAATTGTTACGGTAAAATCTCCAACTTGTTTAAAATAATCTGATTTAATGGGAAAAAGAAGTACTCCGTTTGTAAAGTTCGCTGTAACGGTTTCTGTACCTCCATTTGGTCCTGAAACAGTAAACACAACTCTATAAGTTCCGTTTGGAATAGCTGCCGGACCTTTTGTAATTCTGCCGGAATATGTTGCTGTTGGAATGTCTGTTTCGCATATATCAGAGCTTACAACAAGAGTTGCGCCGGTGAAATCTAATTTTGTTTCAATCCTAATTCTTATTTGGGTCATTTCAGGACTACAAACTCCTTCTGCAGATGTAACAGTATAATTAAAAAAGTAATTTCCTTCTCCAAATCGATTGTAAATTCTTTGAATATCAATATTATGATCCCCCTCAAAAGTTAATTCTTGGGTTGGTCGTAAAGTAGTATCTGTCCACGTGCCTCCGGGTCAGGATTATTGGTAAGCATATTAAACAAGTCATAATTGGTATAACTTGCAACAGCATCACTACAAACCTTTAAAGGTGGTTTTGGATCTCCCGGTTCTGGTGCCTTAACAACTTTTACAGATATATTAGCGGGAGGCGGAGCTACACATGTACCTACAGCATCCATAGTATATGTAAATGAGTATAGTCCATTTAATTTAGTGACATCAATACTAGATCCCGGTACAATGGAATTGTCGGCATCGTTATGCCACGTTCCATCTAAAAGCGGACTGAGATATCTACCGTCAAAAGCCTGAAAAAGATTATAACTCCCTAATGCAGAACAAATTATTGTTTGAGAAGGTTTTCCGGTGTAACCGCCAATTGTAACGAAAACCGTTGATGAATTATCAGCACAGCCCGCAACGCCTGCGACTGTGTAGGTGTAATGATAAAACCCACTGCTGGTAATAACGTGTACATTTAAAAAACCTGTTACAGGATCTAATCCTCCTGATTTATCAACATCAGACCATTTACCACCCGGAGTTGCTGGTCCTAATAAAGAAAATAAGTCAATTGATGCATTTGCGGGGTTAGCATAATCACAAATTGGAGGCAATATTGCGTCATTACCAGCACATTGCGCATAAAAAGTATTAGGTAAAAAGAATAAAAAAACAACAAGCAAGATACCTTGCAAGAAATTAGTGTAATTTTTGACCATAATTATATTTTTGATAAACATAATAAAAATATCACATTTATTGATCAAAAAACTTAATTTTCTTATTAATTTTTCATAATAACACAAACAAAGCTAAAAAACTCATTATTAATTTGTCATTTTGTAAGAATATTACAATTCGTCTTCGAGTTTAAATCTAAATTTTAAAATCAGGCTGTTTCGCTCTACTTCCATAGTAATCCAAACATCTTCTTCTGATTTTAAAAGATTATTTATTTGCTGCAACGAATATTTATAAGGCAAAACTTTATTGATACTAATAATAATATCTCCTTGTTTTAAACCGCATTTTTCGGCGGCAGAATGTTTACGAATATTTACGATTTCATAAACTGGTTTTAGCTGAAATTTATACCTGAAATTATCATTTTTTTCCTTGTCTTCTACTTCAGCTATTGATGTCGCAACTTGTACCGTTTGCAAATGAACTGTTTCCTGAACCCATTGCAAACCATTGTGCTGAATCGTTATTCCGCTTTTATTATAAGTGAACGGTTCGTGAAATTTGGCATTTTTTTTAAGATATAATTTCTTATCTGCATAATCTAAAACCACAGTAAATCGTTTTAAAATTTCTCCGCCAACTGAACCAATCCGATCCGGAACCATTTTTACATTTCGAATAGAAGTCGAATCGGGAAAAGAAACAATAGGATTTTTAAACTCAAAATCTGCAATAGAAAATTTTTCAATTTTTGCGCGATGTCCTTCGATGTCGCCGCTAAAACCTTTTCCCAGAAAATCAGGAAAATTCTTTTGAGGCAGTTTTATTTTATTGTTTTCGAAAATCCAGAATGCATCACTATTACCAATATCAATAAGCATTTTTGCAGGTATTTCGGCACCATTTGTAACGGCTGTTGTATATATATAAGGTTTTGATCTTTCGATTGTTATTGGAACTGATGTGAATTTCTTGTCTAATTTTTGTTTGATTTCTTCATTATTGGAATAAATGATAACTTTCTTTTTCTGATAATTGATTTCGACTAAATTATTTTTAAAAAATTTATATCCAATAATTCCGTTTACCGGAATTCCTATATGTGAAGACAAATTAAAAGTCTGATCTAAAATAATAAAAACCAAGTGGTTACTAGACTTTATACCATGCGTCTCCAAAACATTATTGGCAGATTTTAAGCCCTCAATTTCTTCTTCACTTCCTAAACCTCTTAATTTTATTTTTTCGACATTATTAAAACTTACTTCCTGTCTTTCTTCCATACTAAACAAAATAGTTTCTTCGACACCTGAATCAAGCAAAAAATTTAGCTCGACTCCGTTGACTTTTATGGGAATAAAAACAAGATTATTGATCAATTTAAAAGGAATAACAACTTTTTTATGGTTATTTTCTATTAAGAAATCACTTTGCGCTTTTAACGAAAAAGATGACAAAAGCCCAAAAAACAGCACAATATATTTTTTCATTGACAATATTTTATTATAAAATTAGTAAATATATTGATAATTGTTACATTTTCACAAGGACCGTTAATGTTTACGTTAAATTCGAAAAAAAAATGCAAATTTGCACTTCAATAATAAAACACATGCCAACAATTTCAAACAAAGGCAGAAACATGCCCGAATCACCGATACGTAAACTTGCTCCTTATGCAGATATTGCAAAGCAAAAAGGACATAAAGTGTATCATTTAAACATTGGTCAACCGGATATCAAGACACCCGAAGTGGCCATCGAGGCGGTAAAAAATATTGATTTAAGTATTATAGAATACAGTCCATCAGCTGGATATGAAAGTTATAGAAAAAAATTAGCAAAGTTTTACCAACGTCAAAATGTAAATGTTAACCCAGAAGACATCATCGTAACAACGGGTGGTTCTGAAGCCTTATTGTTTGCATTAGCCACAATTACAGATCCGGGAGATGAAATCATCATTCCTGAACCTTTTTATGCTAATTATCATGCATTTGCATCATCAACCAGCGCAACAGTTGTACCTGTAATCTCGACAATCGAGACGGGATTTGCTTTGCCAAGTATTGACGATGTCGAAAAATTAATTACACCAAGAACAAAAGCCATATTAATTTGTAACCCGGAAATCCAACAGGTTATTTATATTCTGAAGCTGAAATCAAACAATTAGCGGGTTTAATTAAAAAACACGATTTGTATTTAATTGCTGATGAGGTATATCGCGAATTTTTATACGATGGAGACGACGTTCATTTTTCTGTAATGAATCTAAACGATGTTGACCAAAATGTAATTATGGTTGACTCTGTTTCAAAACGTTACAGTATGTGTGGCGCAAGAATAGGCTGTTTGGTTACAAAAAACAAAGCAGTTCTGGCTACAGTAATGAAATTTGCTCAGGCAAGACTTAGTCCGCCAACTATCGAGCAAATTGCTTGTGAAGCAGCTATAGATACACCTCAGAGTTATTTTGATGAAGTTATTTCTGAATACAAAAGCCGTCGCGACACTTTAATTACTGAATTAAACAAAATTGAAGGCGTAATCGTTACGAAACCAAAAGGCGCTTTTTATTGTATTGCACAACTGCCAATAGAAAATTCTGAAGATTTTGCACAATGGCTTTTAGAAAGTTATGATCTTAACGGAGAAACGGTAATGGTCGCTCCTGCTGCCGGTTTTTATTCTACTCCGGGCATGGGTTTAAATCAGGTAAGAATTGCGTATGTACTAAACAAAAAAGATTTAATTAGTGCTGTAAACGTTTTAAAAGAAGCGCTGCTGGTTTACAACAACAGAAAATAACAACGAAGTAAAAACAATAAACCTTAAAGACAATAACTTAACTGTTATTGTCTTTTATTTTTAAAAAAACACAGGTTTTGATTTAATTTAAATTATATCCAAAAAGGAACGATTAAATAGTAAAAACGATAGAAAAGGTTTGCTTTTTATTAATTATCTTTACCGCCTTAAAAAGATATACCCATTATAATAGTAGTTTTTAATGATAAATAACGAAGATTTTTTAGACGAAATAGGTGACAATCATTTTAGCAGCAACGCAAAAAACCCTGTAAGACAGGATGCTTTTGACTTAACTGACGATGAAAAAATAGAAAAAATAAAGAAAGATGTCGAAAACATTCTGCAAACTCTTGGAATGGATTTGACGGATGACAGCATAAAAGGGACTCCAAACCGAGTTGCAAAAATGTTTGTGAAGGAGATTTTTGGTGGTTTAAACCCTGCAAAGCAACCAAAAGCTTCTACTTTTGACAATAATTATAAATATGGAGAAATGCTTGTAGAGAAAAACATAACTGTTTATTCTACCTGCGAACACCATTTACTGCCTATTATTGGACGTGCTCATGTTGCTTATATTTCCAGCGGAAGGGTGATTGGTTTATCTAAAATGAACCGAATTGTAGAATATTATGCAAAAAGACCTCAGGTTCAGGAGCGTTTAACCATGCAAATTGTTCAGGAATTGCAAAAAGCTTTAGGTACCGAAGATGTTGCCTGTGTTATCGATGCAAAACACCTTTGCGTAAATTCAAGAGGAATTAAGGATATCGAAAGCAGCACAGTTACTTCTGAATTTGGTGGAAAATTTAAAGATCCTCAAACTAAAAGAGAGTTTTTAGATTACATTAAATTGGAAACTCAATTTTAGTTTTTCACAAAATTTCATATTATATTTATGGTCTAGCCCTGATGGAAGCGGCATCCTTTTATGGCGGGGTTCGCCATAAAAGATACAGCGGACAGCAGGATTAGCTCCTGAAAAAAAATCAATTAAAACGATTATGCCTTTATACACCAGTCAACATCTAAAAATATACAATTCACTTTCGGGTGAAAAAGAAAGTTTCAACCCAATTCACGAAGGAAATGTTGGAATGTATGTTTGCGGACCTACGGTTTATAGCAATGTACACTTAGGAAATGTGAGAACATTTATGTCGTTTGACGTTATTTTCAGGTATTTTTTACATCTTGATTATAAGGTTCGTTACGTGCGTAATATTACAGATGTTGGTCATATTGTAGATGATGTTGATGAAGGTGAAGATAAAATTGCCAAAAAAGCACGTTTAGAGCAACTGGAACCAATGGAAGTGGTACAGCGCTATACGGTAGATTTTCATGATATTTTAAAATCATTTAATTTTTTACCGCCAAGTATTGAGCCAACTGCAACCGGACATATTATTGAACAAATCGAAATCATCAAAAAAATTATCGATACCGGAATTGGTTACGAAGCCAACGGATCTGTTTATTTTGATGTCGTAAAATATAACGAAACCAACAATTACGGTGTTTTAAGCGGGCGAAATATCGAAGATATGCTTGCCAATACGCGTGATCTTGATGGTCAGTCTGACAAAAGAAATCCTCAGGATTTTGCCCTTTGGAAAAAGGCAGAACCGGAACATATCATGAGATGGCCTTCTCCTTGGAGCGATGGTTTTCCGGGTTGGCACTTAGAATGTACTGCAATGAGTACCAAATATCTTGGCAATCATTTTGATATTCACGGTGGCGGAATGGATTTAAAATTCCCACATCACGAATGTGAAATTGCACAAAACGAAGCTTGTACAGGTCAGTCTCCGGTAAATTACTGGATGCATGCCAATATGCTTACTTTAAACGGTAAGAAAATGGCAAAATCGACTGGAAACAATATTCTTCCGGGAGAGATTTTAAGTGGGGATAACAACATTTTGAGCAAGGCTTTTTCTGCATCTGTAACACGTTTTTTCATGTTGCAGGCTCATTACAGAAGTATTTTAGATTTTTCTGATGATGCTATTGTCGCTGCAGAAAAAGGATATAAAAGATTGATGGAAGCCGTTGATGCTTTATCAGGTATTTCAACAAGCAGCACAAGTTCTATCGATATTGCATCGTGGAAACAATTGTGCTACGATGCCATGAACGATGATTTTAATACGCCAATTTTAATTGCGCAATTATTTGAAGCCGTTCGTTATGTCAATTTATTGAAAGAAGGAAAAGAAACAATCTCTGCTGAAGATCTTGCAACATTTACAACAGCTATTAATGCGTTTGTATTTGATGTTTTAGGTTTAAGCGATGAGAAAGCGGCTGACAGCAATAACGATAAATTAGAAGGTGTTGTAAATATGCTTATCGGAATGAGAAATCAGGCAAGAGCTGACAAAAACTTTGCACTTTCTGATCAAATTCGCGATCAGTTAATTGCTTTAGGCATCCAGCTGAAAGACGGAAAAGAAGGAACCAGTTTTTCAATATAACAAACTCAATTTCTAATAAATCATGAAAGTAATTACTCCATTTGTTTTATTAGTACGCTTTTATCAAACTGCAATTTCGCCCTTTACACCAGCAAGCTGCAGGTTTGAACCAACCTGTTCGACCTACATGATTCAGGCTTTACAAACTCATGGATTATTTTACGGCGGATATTTGGGAATTAAACGTATCTTGAGCTGTCATCCCTGGGGAAGAACAGGCTACGATCCCGTTCCTGAAAAAAAATGCTCGCATAAACATTAACTTTAAATAAAGATCTACTCTGTTTTAAATATTTATTTTTACAAAATACAAAACAATTTAATATATGACACACGCCTTAAACATCATTTGGAATCCTTCAGAAGGAATCGATTTAGGATTTTTCATGATTCGTTATTACAGTTTAATGTTCGTAATCGCATTTGGATTAGGATGGTTTTTAATGAAGAAAATTTTCGAACGCGAAAATGAACCACTTGACAAATTAGATTCTCTATTTGTATGGACCGTTTTGGCAACTTTAATTGGAGCTCGTTTAGGTCATGTTTTATTTTATGATTGGGAATATTTCAGAAATCATTTACTGGAGATATTTTTACCTTTTAAATTCGAACCAAAATTTGAATTTACAGGTTTTCAGGGCTTAGCAAGTCACGGTGCTGCAATCGCTATTATTATTGCGATGTATTATTACAGTAAAATGATCTTAAAACGTCCGTTATTATGGATTTTAGATCGCGTTGTAATTCCGGTAGCGAGCGGTGCAATATTTGTTCGTTTAGGAAATTTTTTCAATTCTGAAATTATCGGACATGAAACTGACTCTGCATTTGGAATTCGTTTTTTACACGACCAGTTCAGTAAAGGTGAAGCTGTAAATGCAACACAAATTGCAAATCCTAAAGATGCTTATACTGCCATTGCTACAGATCCTAAATTTGCTGATTTATTAACTCAGGTTCCGGCAAAACATCCAACGCAATTGTATGAAGCTTTTTGCTATATTTTTGTATTCGCAATCTTATTTTTCCTGTATTGGAAAACGAATGCAAGATTACGTTCAGGATATTTATTCGGATTGTTTTTAGTGCTTTTATTCCTTGTACGTTTTATAGTTGAGTTTGTAAAAGAAAGTCAAGGTGGTTTTGAAAGCGAATTAGGCTTATTCTCGACAGGACAATGGCTAAGCATACCTTTTATCATCATTGGTCTTTTCTTTATCATTAGAGCAAAAAGAAACCCTTTAGCGACATCTTAAAACTTCGCTTCAAAATATAAAATGCCCGACAATATTGTCGGGCATTTTTTTTATAAAGAATATGAAATTCCGAATTCTAAATTTTTAGTGTTATATCCTGCGTTTTCAGATCCCAAACCGGCATTCGAAACATGTCTTACACTTGGGCGTAAATCAAATTGCAGGCTTTTTACTTTTAATGAAAAACCTGCTGCCAAAACATCTGCAAAAGCAAAACCATCAGACATTCGTTCTGTTTCTGTATCTGTAATCATCGGGCCAATACTGCCTAATAAATAAAAAGAACATTTTTTGCTAATTGGTTTTCTAACTAAAAAACCAACATTCAACACATATTCATGAATATCCTTTAACTGGGTATATTTTGCTCTTTTCTCGATATAATCAGGTTCTTCCGGTTTTACAAAATAAAAATTTAATAATTGATGTGTACCAAAATTTACCTCTGGCTGAACTAAAATTTCATATTCAAAATGTTTTGTTTCCTTCAATTTATAATACAATTGCAGTTTATAAAAATGATTTGTAAAAGTGTAATCTTTATTCTTGAATTCACTTCCAAAACCATAATTAAAACCAATAGCAAACTTAGGTTTTTGATCCTGAGCCGACATTTTTATTATAACAAAAAACAAAATCAATAGTAGTTTTTTAATCATACACACATTTTAAAAACGATTTAAATATAGCACAAAAAAAGATCCGGCTTTCACCGGATCTTTTTAATATAGTTTAAGCAATTAATTATGCTTTATTATGCTTGTCTTCAATGTTATGTTTTTCATCTTTAGAAATCGTATCAACCAATACTGGCGTAGCGATAAATAATGAAGAATAAGTTCCTACAACAATACCAACTAACATAGCGAAGATAAATCCTCTAATTGATTCTCCACCAAAGATAAACATTGTCAATAATACAATGATCATCATCAATGACGTATTCAACGTTCTTGATAATGTAGTGTTAATAGAAGCGTTTACGATATCTTCAAAACTTCCTTTACGGTTTCCGATGATAAATTCTCTAACCCTGTCAAATACAATTACAGTATCGTTCATTGAGTATCCGATTACGGTAAGAATTGCAGCGATAAAGTGCTGATCCATTTCCATGTGGAACGGCATGAATTTATAACATAAAGAGTAAATTCCTAATACAAAGATAACGTCATGCGCTACAGCAGCGATCGCACCTAATGAATATTGCCATTTACGGAAAGATACCATTAAGTATAAGAAAATTGCCGCCATTGCACCAAGAACTGCCCAGTAAGAGTTTGTTTTAATATCTTCAGAGATAGAAGCTCCAACTTTAGACTGTTGTAAAACACCCACTCTTTTACCATCAAAAGAATTGATAAATTTATCGTAAGTAGTATTTGGATAGTATTTTGCTAATGCTTTGTATAATATTTGATTCACTTCTGCATCAACAGCTACTCCATCTTCTTTGATTTTGTATTTTGTTGTGATTTTTAACTGATCGTCATCTCCTAAAATTTTAGCTTCAACAGGGGTTCCGAAAGCAGCAGATAATTCATCTGAAACTACAGTTGCATCAACCGGTTTTTCAAATTTAACCTGGAAAGTTCTTCCTCCAACAAAATCAACACCTTCATCTAATCCGTTAACGAAGAAGATAGAAATTAAACTTACAACAACTACAATAGAAGAGAAGATATAAGTGAATTTTTTGATTTTAATAAAGTCAAAGTGGAAATTAGTAAACCAGTTTTTAGTAATATTAGTAGAGAAAGTTAAATCTCCTTTTCCTGCAATATTTCTATCAATAAAGATTCTCGCAATAAAGATTGACGTAAACATTGAAGTTACGATACCAATAAGTAATGTTAAAGCAAAACCTTTGATTGGTCCTGTTCCAAAAATAAATAAGATCGCTCCGGTTAAAACGTGCGTAACGTTTGCATCAATGATAGAACGCATTGCACCATGCCATCCGTAAGATGTAGCTACAGCTTCTGCCAATGATTTTCCTTCACGTAATTCTTCTTTTGCTCTTTCAAATATAATAATGTTGGCATCTACCGCAGTACCTAATGTAAGTACGATACCTGCAATACCCGGTAATGTAAGTACAAAACCAAAACTTGCCATGATTCCGAATAAGAAAAGTAAGTTTAACAATAAGGCAAGGTTAGCATACCAACCTGCTTTACCATAATAGAACACCATCCATAAACAAACTAATAAAAATCCAATTACAGATGACATTGTTCCTGCATCAATTGCTGCCTGACCTAAAGATGGTCCTACAACTGTTGATTGAATAATATCTGCAGAAGCCGGTAATTTACCTGCATTTAAGACGTTAGCTAAATCTTTAGTTTCAGCAACATCAAAAGAACCTGTAATTTCAGATCTTCCTCCGGCAATTGGACCACTTGTAACTCCGGGAGCAGAATAAACGATGTTATCCAAAACAATAGCAATATAACTTTTTTGAGAAAAAGCTCTTCCTGTTAGTTCTTCCCAAACTTTAGCACCCTGACTGTTCATTTGCATAGAAACAGCCGGTTTACCCATTTGGTCAAATGTATCTTTTGCATCAGTTACAAGACCACCGTTCATAGCCGGGATATTGTCTCTGTTTCCTTTTAAAGCGTATAATTCTACTACTTCAACATCTTTTTGTTTTGCATCTTTAATTGTAGTTGGTTTACTCCAAACAAATTTTGCATAATGTTGGTCAGCACCTAATAAAATTCTGATGTCAGCTCTTTTAAAGTATTCGTTTACAGTAGCTGTATCTTTTGGAGCGAAATAACCTAAAACCGGTCCGCCGCCTTGTCCTAAAATTTTATCAAATAAAGGATTGTTTCCTTTTTTAGCTTCAGTAGAATCTTTAGAACTATCTGTTAATAAAGCATTCAATGTATCTTTAGCAACTGTTTTAGTTTCTACTTTAACTTCAGTCTTTTTTAAAGCTTCGTTAGCAGCTACTAAAAAGTTTCCGATTTCTTCTATTTTATAAGTTTCCCAAAACTCTAATTGAGCTTTTCCACCTAATAATTTTTTAATTCTATCCACATCTTTAGCACCCGGAAGTTCCACTAAGATTCTTCCTGTTGCCCCAAGTTTTTGAATATTTGGCTGTGTTACACCAAATTTGTCGATACGCTCTCTTAATACTTTGTAAGCACTTTCGATAGACTCGTCAACTTTTTTTCTGATTACTTTTTGCGCTTGCGCATCAGTCATTTCAAAAGCGATTCCGCCTTCACCCTGTAAGTTTCTGTTAGCAAAAATTTCAGGAGATGCTAACTTTGTAGTTCCGTTTGAATTTGCATCAAAAGCCTCAAAAAATTTATCTAAATAACTTTTATTTCCTTCTAAATTTGCAGTTGCGTCAGCTAATGATTTATTAAAAACCGGATTTTTAGAATTGTTTGCTAATCCTTTTAAAACATCTTTAATAGAAATTTGAAGAATAACGTTGATTCCTCCTTCTAAGTCAAGACCTTTATTGATTTGCTTGTTTTTTACTTCATTATAAGTAAAATTAGTAAACCCAAGATTCAACACTTTCTCTTTTCCAATAGAATCTAAATATTTTAGCTCTTTATCAGGATTGTCTCCTGCAAAAGCTTTAGCTTCACTTTTGACATTACTTGCCACGTAAGTGAACGAAAGTTGGTAAATACTTACCAATGCAAATAGAATTGCGAAAAATTTAATAAGTCCTTTATTCTGCATTATTACTAAAAATTAATTATGTTTTATTGTTTGTTTTTGTTTTAAAGTCCCATAAAATAAGCCCTGACATCATTTTTCTAAAACTAAAAAACTAAATCACGAATTACCACATTTTTTTTAAATCGAGCAAATATATAATTAACGGCAAGATTAACCAATTTATTTATTAATTAATCTTAAAAAAAAGACTGCAAAAGTGCAGTCTTCATCTTTTTTTTCGGAAATATTTATACTAAAATCGATTTTAAGGCATCATTCATACCTCTAACTGCATCTGCACTTTTAGCAAACAAAGCCTTCTCCTGCTCGTTTAACTGGATATCTAAAATTTCTTCAACTCCGTTTTTACCAATTATACAAGGTACTCCGATACAAATATCGTTTTGCCCGTATTCACCTTCCACAAAAACAGAACAAGCGATCATCTTCTTTTGATCGTTTAATATACTATCAACTAAGTAAGCTACAGAAGCTCCGGGAGCATACCAAGCCGAAGTTCCTAAAAGACCTGTAAGTGTGGCTCCGCCTACCATTGTGTCGGCAGCTACTTTTTGAAGTACTTCTTCTGAAAGAAATTCGGTTACCGGAATTCCGTTATAAGAAGCTAAACGTGTTAACGGAATCATCGTTGTATCACCATGTCCGCCTATCACCATAGCAGAAATATCATTTGCAGGTTTGTCAAGAGCTAAAGATAAATAAGTTCTAAAACGAGAACTGTCTAACGCTCCACCCATACCAATAATTCTGTTTTTTGGTAATCCGGTAGCTTTTAAAGCTAAATATGTCATAGTATCCATTGGATTAGAAACTACTACTATTATAGTATTTGGAGAATATTTCAATACATTTTCAGCAACTGTTTTTACAATTCCTGCATTTATACCAATTAATTCTTCACGAGTCATTCCTGGTTTTCTTGGAATTCCTGATGTAATAACAACTACATCACTTCCGGCAGTTTTAGAATAATCGTTGGTTACACCAGATACTTTGGTATTAAAACCTGTATTTGTGGCACATTGTGTAATATCTAATGCTTTCCCTTCGGCAAAACCTTCTTTAATATCCAACAACACTACTTCGCTTGCAATTCCTCTATAAGAAATAACATCTGCACAGGTAGCTCCAACATTTCCTGCTCCTACAATAGTAACTTTCATATTTTATAACTTTATCGGTTATTAATTCGTTTGTTTATTTTATAAATCGACAATTCGTTTAATTGTTTAGTAAATTTAAACAATTAAACGAATTGATGATGTTAAACTTTATTAGGCATCGATATTTGCGTAAACCGCATTTTTCTCGATAAATTCTCTACGTGGCGGAACTTCATCTCCCATCAACATTGAGAATACTCTATCGGCTTCTGCCAAACTATCAATTGTTACCTGACGTAATGTTCTAAAACCAGGATCCATTGTAGTTTCCCACAATTGCTCCGCGTTCATCTCTCCAAGACCTTTATAACGTTGGATAGCTGCACTTCCTCCCATTCTTTCATTCGCCTGATCACGTTGAACGTCGTTCCATGCGTATTCTTTTTTATTTCCTTTTTTAACAAGGTATAAAGGTGGAGCTGCAATGTAAACGTGACCTTCTTCAATCAGTTCTTTCATGAAACGGAAGAAGAACGTTAATATTAAGGTAGAAATGTGACTACCATCGACATCGGCATCACACATAATGATTACCTTATGATATCTTAGTTTTTCAAGATTTAAGGCTTTACTGTCTTCTGCAGTACCAACGGTAACTCCTAAAGCGGTAAAGATGTTACGAATCTCTTCGTTTTCGAATACTTTATGATGCATCGCTTTCTCCACATTCAAAATCTTACCACGTAATGGTAAAATCGCCTGAAAGTTACGATCACGACCTTGTTTTGCTGTTCCACCAGCCGAATCTCCCTCGACAAGGTAAACCTCACATCTTGCAGGATCCTGCTCAGAACAATCTGAAAGTTTTCCTGGCAATCCACCGCCACCCATAACGGTTTTACGCTGTACCATTTCACGTGCTTTTTTAGCAGCGTGACGTGCCTGAGCAGCCAATATTACTTTCTGGATAATGATTCTGGCATCATTTGGATTTTCTTCCAAATAATTCTCTAACATTTCTCCAACTGCCTGAGAAACCGGAGAAACTACTTCTCTGTTTCCAAGTTTAGTTTTTGTCTGTCCTTCGAATTGTGGTTCTTGTACTTTTACCGAAATAATCGCTGTTAAACCTTCACGGAAGTCATCTCCCGCAATTTCAAATTTCAATTTATCCAACATTCCGGATGCATCTGCGTATTTTTTAAGCGTTCTTGTCAAACCACTTCTAAAACCTTGTAAATGCGTTCCTCCTTCGTGTGTATTAATATTATTTACGTAAGAGAAAATATTCTCTGTATAACTTGTATTGTAAATTAAGGCAACTTCAACCGGAATTTCTCCTTTTTCATTATCCATGCTGATTACATGAGAAATAATTGGCTCACGGTTACCATCTAAATAACGAATATATTCTTTTAGTCCTTCGTCAGAATGAAAAACTTCAACTTTAAATTCTCCTTTATCATCTACTTCTCTTTTATCTGTAAATGTAATGGTGATTCCTTTGTTTAAGAAAGAAAGCTCACGCATACGAGCTGATAAAGTATCATAAGAGAACTCTGTAGTTTGCGTAAAGATGGTATCATCCGGGTAAAAAGTCTGGCGTGTACCTCTTTTATCCGTTTCTCCAATTTGTTTAACCGGATATAATGATTTTCCTCTTTCGTATTCCTGTTCGTAGATTTTACCGTCTCTAAAAACAGTAGATTTCATATGAACCGAAAGCGCATTTACAACTGAAACCCCAACACCGTGCAAACCTCCTGATACTTTATAAGAATCTTTGTCGAATTTACCACCGGCACCAATCTTAGTCATTACTACCTCAAGTGCCGAAACACCTTCTTTTTTATGTAAATCAACTGGAATACCACGACCGTTATCTTCAACTGTTACCGAACCGTCTTCATTAATTGCAACACCAATAGTATCACAATATCCTCCCATCGCCTCATCAATAGAGTTATCAACAACCTCATAAACCAAATGATGTAGCCCTCGAACCCCCACATCTCCAATATACATCGATGGACGCATTCTTACGTGCTCCATTCCTTCTAATGCCTGAATACTATCTGCTGAATAATTGTTCTTCTTGATTTCTTCGCTCATATAATTTATTCTAAAAAATGTAATTATTGTCTAACACGCAAATATATAAAAACGCAAATTATATATCCGTTAAATTCCCATTTAAAGCACGTAAGTTATTAACATATTGTCAAAAAAAGTCTATAAAAAATAGAACTATCGATTTAAAATGCCAATTTTTAAAATTCTAAATTCCAAAACAGCAGAATAAAAAAAAATCCAAAAAAATAAATTCCAAATTGCAAACCGGGAATAAAAAAAATCCGAGCCTAACATTGAGATGTTGTTTCGGATTTTTAATTGGAATTTTATTAGGTCCCAAATATGAAATTTGGAATTTATTTTTTGAAATTTATCTTAAACCGTAATCCCTGATTTTGAAATTTCAACATCTGCTTTTACGTGAGCTGCATTTGCTCTTCCGCTTGGATCAAGGTTTTCCTGCCATTTCGGAATCCATTTTCTAACGGTTTGTGCCGCACTAACCTGTGGGTAGAATTTATGAAAAATAGAACGATACAAATATGCTTCTTTTGTTGTTGGAGAATTGTATGGAAATTCTGCTGCAGCGCCTTCTAATTGTTTATCAGAAACCTGAGTCGCACAATATTCGATCAATTCGTCGATCCAGTTATATCCTACTCCATCTGAAAATTGTTCTTTTTGACGCCATAAAACTTCTTCAGGCAAATATGGGTTGTCCGGCGTATCAAATGCTTTTCTTAAAATATATTTTTCGATTCCGTCATACGTTTTAGGCTGTTTTTCTTCTGGTCTGATTCGAATTGTAGCATCTAAAAAGTCTTTGTCTAAAAACGGAATTCTGGTTTCAATACCATTTGCCATCGTTGATTTATCAGCACGAAGCAAATCGGCAGTAAATAATTTCTGAACTCTCTCGATCGTTTCTTTTTGAAATTCTTCTGTAGACGGTGCATTTCTAAAATACAAATGTCCACCAAAAATTTCATCAGCACCTTCACCTGAAAGAATTACTTTTATCCCTTTTTCTGCAATTGCTTTTGATAATAAAAACATAGGCACACTTGCTCTTACCGATATAATATCGTAAGTCTCAATATTCCAGATTATTTTTTCTAAAACTTCTACACCTTGCTGAACCGTAAAATGTATTTCATGATGTTCTGTACCTAAAAACTCAGCTGCTTTTCTGGCCGCTTTTGCATCCGGCGCATCAGCATTTAAAGCAATAGAAAAAGATTGCAGTTTTTTACCATTTTCTGCTGATAATCGGGAAGCGATTGCAGAAAGCAAAGAAGAATCTAAACCACCCGATAGCAATACACCATAAGGCATTTGATTCATCAAGCGTTTACGAACAGCTTCTGTAAGTTTTTCTCTTATTAATTGTAAATCTAAATCCTGATTTGCATTTTCATAATCCTCATATTCAGGTTGGTAATATTTTACAAAGCCCTTTTTAGGCGTATAATAATGTCCCGGCGGAAAAGTCGAAAATGTTTTGCACTGATCTGCAATTGATTTCATTTCAGAAGCAAAATAAATCCTTCCTCTTTCATCCAAACCATAATACAATGGCTTCACTCCCATCGGGTCTCTTCCTGCAATATAATCGTCTCCGTCGACAATTACAAAAGTCCAGTCACCATCTAATTTATTACAAAAATCGTATCCAAATTCTTCATATAAATGCACAATAACTTCAGAATCTGATTTTGTTCTAAACGTATGATCTTTTAAAACTCCGTTTTTAAGTTCCTGGTAATTGTAAATTTCTCCATCATGAATTACCCAGGCATCTTTAGTACCCTGAATAGGCTGTTTCCCCGATTGTACATCAATTATTGATAAACTTTCGTGACAAATAATACTGCCATTTTTTAGAATTTGAAAATCACTTTCATCAGGACCACGATGCGCCATTCTTTTAGAAAGCTCTCTTACGAGTTGCGGGTCTTTTCCTTTACCGATAACGGCTAATATTCCAGACATACTATTGTATTTTTTATTCTTATTTTTTTACATTACCAAGTGGCAGTAGGTTATTTTTTTTGGTTTTAGTTAAAACTAATTTTAAAATATCTGTTGGGGAATGTCAAATATAAAAAAGAAAGTTAAATAATTGCTAATAATTATCTTTAAGTAATTGAAATATTACAATTTAACATTTTTAGACACGAAAAACGCTCTCAGAAACCTGAGAACGTCTTTCTAATAACTAATATATAATGAAACTAAGTTTTATGCTTTTGCGTAGGCGTCGTCATGCACACTTGCAACCGCTCTGCCAGATGGATCGTTCATGTTTTTGAAAGCTTCATCCCACTCCAAAGCGATTTTTGTACTACAAGCAACGCTTGCTTCCTGAGGCACACATAAAGCAGCCGCATCACTAGGGAAATGTTCTGCAAAAATTGAACGATAGTAATATTCTTCCTTAGAAGTTGGTGTTTGCAACGGAAATTTATATTTCGCATTTGCCAATTGTTCGTCCGAAACTTCTTTGGCCACAACTTCTTTCAAAGTATCAATCCAGCTGTATCCTACTCCATCAGAAAATTGCTCTTTTTGTCTCCATGCTACACTTTCCGGCAGCATATCTTCAAAAGCTTTACGAACAACCCATTTCTCCATCGGATGTTCTTTGTTGATCATTTTATCCTGTGGATTGATGCGCATGGCAACATCCATAAATTCTTTATCTAAAAATGGCACACGCCCTTCGATTCCCCAAGCTGCCAAACTTTTGTTGGCACGTAAACAATCGTACATGTGTAATTTACTTAATTTACGAACATTTTCTTCGTGAAATTCTCTTGCGTTTGGTGCTTTATGGAAATATAAATATCCTCCAAATAATTCATCTGCACCTTCACCCGAAAGAACCATTTTGATTCCCATTGATTTAATAACTCTCGCCATTAACCACATTGGCGTTGAAGCCCTAACCGTAGTTACATCATACGTTTCTAAGTTGTAAATTACATCACGAACCGCATCTAAACCTTCCTGAATCGTGAATTTAATTTCGTGGTGAATAGTTCCAATATGTTTTGCTACAATCTGAGCAGCAGCTAAATCCGGAGAACCGTCTAAACCTACCGAAAAAGAGTGCAATTGCGGATACCATGCATCTGTAGTATCATCAGACTCAATACGTTTTTGTGCAAATTTTTTAGCTACAGCCGAAGTAATAGACGAATCTAAACCTCCTGAAAGTAAAACTCCGTAAGGAACATCACTCATTAATTGTCTGTGAACCGCAGCTTCAAGAGCTTCTTTAATAGCAGGAATACTCGTTTCGTTGTCTTTTACAGCATCAAATTCCGTCCAGTCTCTTTTGTACCATTGTACAAATTCACCGTCTTTGCTTGTCATATAATGTCCCGGAGGAAACAATTGGATTTTTGTACAATATCCTTCCAAAGCTTTCAATTCAGAAGCTACATAAAAAGTTCCGTGTTGATCCCAGCCAATGTAAAGCGGAATAATTCCCATATGATCACGAGCAATAAAATACTCATCTTTCTCAACATCATAAATTGCAAATCCGAAGATACCGTTCATTTCATCCACAAAGTGAGGTCCTTTTTCTTTGTAAAGCGCTAAAATAACTTCACAATCACTTTCAGTCTGAAAGTTATATCTTCCCTCAAATTGTTTACGTAAATCTCTGTGGTTGTAGATTTCACCATTTGCAGCTAAAACAAGTTTTTTATCTTCTGTAAATAAAGGCTGTTTTCCCGAAGCCGGATCAACAATAGCCAAACGCTCGTGTGAAAGAATTGCTTTTTCATTACTATAAATCCCGCTCCAGTCTGGTCCGCGGTGACGAATAATTTTAGACATTTCTAATACTTGAGGTCTTAAAGTTTCTGCTTTCTGTTTTAGATCAAAGGCACATACGATTCCACACATAATTATATATTTTTATTTTTTAATTTTATTTTGATAGGGCAAAGATGCGGTATTGGTTATAATTGAAAAACATAAATATTAATTTCAGTTATAATTTAAAACCATAAATTTGTTTTTACATATAAAATGTAAAATTTTAGCATAAAAAATTGCCCTGAACTTGAAAATTTTAATTTTGAGGGGAAAGAAAGTGTAAAACCGTAATTAAACCCGACAGGTTTTAAAAACCTGTCGGGTTTAACATCGTAGAATTTGCGAGGGGCTTCGACTTTGCTCAGCCTGACATGATTATAAATAAATCGTTTTTAATCTGCCTAAATCTGTAAAATCTGCGTGAAATAAACTTTACAAAACACTCTCAATAGTATAATGCGTTTTATTAATCTCAAACTGAAACCCAACTTTGTTTCCCATTAAATGTGAACCCAAAGGCGATTGTGGCGAAAGTGCAATAATATTTATACCGTCGATAGTAATTTTAGGAAGTGCGACACTCAAGTACAAATGAATTCCGTTTGCTTTTACCAAACTGCCCGAAATAATATTTTCAGTTGTCTTTGAAGCATCAATTTTATCTAAAACAGCTTTTTGAGTAATGGCTTCTTTCAGTTTATTGGTCAGTTTTTCCTGTTCAATATGCATCATCGACAATGCGGTTTCGTGCTTATCTCCGGCAGAACCCTTCGCATCGTTTTTAGAATCTTCCGTCAAAGCCGAAATCATGTCTCTAAAAACATCAATTCGATCCTGGACCATTTGTAAATAATAAGAATGTATTTTTTGTTTGAAAGTCATTGATAAAGGTACTGAGGTTCTAAGTTACAAAGGTGCAAAGGTTTTTTATAGTTTGCATTTTTTTATTCAAAAAAAGCAGATGGATAAATTACTTTTCACTAATTATAAAAACAAAGTTCGCTAAATCTATAGAAAGACTTAGCGAACCATGTGTAAAACTCTTTGCGGTTAAAAAACTTAAAAGTCGAATTTATAATTTGCTCCGCCCAAAATCTGGAATCCCTGAACAGGATAATTCAACCATTTTTCGTAAGCCTGATTTCCAATATTATTTAATTTCAGGAAGAAAGTCAAACGCTCGCTAAATTTATATCCCAAATGTGCATTCGCATCAAAGTAACTTTTTAAGGAAACTACGGTTGGAGTTGCAGTCAAATCTAAATTCGATTGCATGTCTTTACGTTCCCCCACAAAAAACACATTTAAACCAGCGTACCATTGTTTGGTAATATTAACATCCAGACTAGAACTTAATTTCATGGTTGGTAAATTCCATGCTTCAATCTGTCCGTCTGTTTTGTAACTATTGAAAGTTCCGTTGATTCCAAAAGTAACATTTTCAGAAAAATCAGCTTTTAATTCTCCATAAAAACGAAACGTTCTAATATCTTCATAAACAACACCAAAAGAGTTTCCGTACTCATAATTTTGGTTTGTAATATCCTCTGTATAATCATTGCTTTTAAACAACGCTTTGTTTTTTTCATTCAAATAGGAACCCGTCAGATTATAACTTACATTGTTTGCCAATTTACCCTTCAAACCTGCAAAAACATTATACTGAGTGCTTGATGGACGCATATTTAATGTTGGCGACAAAAACGGATTTTCGGTCACAAAATCAGCATACGAATTTTGATTTAAACTTCCGTTTACACCCGTGTAAAAAATCATTAAATCGCCCACTAATTTATACGAAGCATTTACTTTTGGATAAATATAAAACTTGTTTCCGCTGTTTTCAGAATCAAGACCATAATACAATCCGGCTCCTAATTCCAGAGTCCAGTCGTTCTCATTTACTACAAAACTTGGCTCAATCCCGAAATTGGTCAAACTATATTTTAAAGGTTCCGTATTCGTCTGGAAATAATTATTTTCGAAACTTCCACTTACGTGATCAATAATAACATTTGTATTGATGGACTGATCCATCACATCAACTTTAAAAGTTGGTTTCAGATAAAAGCGATTTTCAGAAGAAGAAAAACTATCCGAAAAATGTGTAAATCTTGTCGCAACTTTACTAAAAATCCCGTCTGTAAAATCAATATTTCCTCCCAACGAAATTGTATTATAAGAATGATTTGGATTGATTTTATCTACTAAAATAAAATGATCCTGCGGAAGTAAAGTCGAACCAAAATCAACCGGTAAACCGTACCAATTATAAATTTGATTTTGATATCCTAAATCAATATTCCATGACATATCGCGATTATTTTGTCCGTAACCCACGTTTAATGCCGTATCATAAAATTCATCATTTAGCGAAACATCCTTAATTCCGCCCTGAGATGAATGGTGACGAAACATTCCCGCAACATAATCATTGTTTCCTAAATCCTGAGTAACAAATAATTCAGCATTTAATGTACCATAATTTCCAACTCCTACAGTAGCATAATTATTAAACAAACGTTCTTGTTTTGATTTATCAACTCCGGCTGCTTTTCCTTTAGAAGGCGTAAATGTCGAAGCTACAGGAACTGACAAAATACTATACTTTATAGTTTCTTTTGCCTGATTTCCTGAATCGTCAAGCGACGGATTTTCTTTTACTTTATAAGCATCAGATATAGTTGGCGAATAAGGTTTTACAACATTTACAGTTTCAGTACCAATCGTTTCTTCTTTCTTTTGGTTTTGGGCAAATGAAAGCTGAAAAACAAACAGCAAAATCAAAATGATAGTTGTATTCTGGAAATTAATTTTCATATGTATATTTTTTGAGAGTATGGAAAAAAAGAATATAGAAAATAGACTTTTGCCTATATCTCAATTCTTTTAAAAACTCTTATGTTCTTTATTCTAAAATCTATTTTCTATTCTCTTTATTCTATTCTCTAAACTCTAGTTTCATTATCTAATTATCTAATTGACTAATTCTCTAATTCTCTAATTAAACTTCCCATTCCCCTTTAGCAATAAACTGGGCATTTCCTCCTATTCTAACATCAAAATCATTTTCGGTTAATTTTCCTTTAAAATGAATTTGAGAAGAACGGTTTATATAATCTCCCTGATAATTGATTAATTCAAATTCAGGTTTATGATATTTTAGCAGAAAAGCCTGAAGACATGTACTTGCACTTCCTGTCGCAGCATCTTCAACCAACTGATTATGTTCTATGCACAACATTCTGCTGAAAAGTTTTGAGCCTTCTAAATAGTAGAAATACAAACCTCTGTGCGTTGTTTTACAATGCTTTTTCAACCATTCATCTGTTTTATCTTTATCTAAAACCAAGTTTTCCAATGCATTTTTATTGCTCAGTCCAACCATTACAAAGGCGCTTCCCGTTGTAACTTCCTGAATTGGAAATTGATTTTCAAAATCCTGATTTTTCAGATTACTGAATAAGGTGAAATCTTCTTTCGAAAAAATATCCCAAAACTTTGGTTGTGCCGCTTTTAACCAAATCAAATCATCTGATTTCTCAATCGAAATTGGTCCAATCGGAACATGTAATTTTATATTTTCAGGCGAATTATCGAATATTTTATGCATCAAAACCCATGAAGTTCCAATTATCGGATGACCCGCAAACTGCATTTCCTGAGCCGGTGTAAATATTTTAATTTCCGCCTTATTATTTTCTTTATCAAGTTTGGTTACAAAAGTGCTCTCTGCAAAATTAATTTCGCGCGCAATCTTTTGCATTTCATCTGCACTTAAATTTTCAGCATCTAAAAAAACAGCCAACTGATTTCCGGCATATTTTTTATCTGTAAAAACATCAACTATATAAAAAGGTAAACTCATAATTTGTGAAATGTGTTTTGTGAAATGTAAAATGTCTTTTCCGTTATGTTTCCTTTTACAGATAACATTTTACTTTTCACTAATAAAACTATTTAGTAATCGACGAATTGGTTTTAGATTCTTCCAATTTTATCGCGCTTAACTCTCTTTTTGCTTCTTCAACCACATCCGGATAATCGGTAAAATTGTTTATTACGTTATCTAAAATATAAGTTGCCTGATAACTGTCTTTTAATCCGTAGAAGTTTTTCGCCATCAAAACCAAACTTTTTGCTCCGTAATATTTGTAAGCTGAATAGTTTTTTGCCAGTTTTTGAACGGATACATTTGACGCATCAAATTTTCCTTCTTTGGTTTTAAAATAAGCATCATAATACAAGGCTTCTGCTGCTAATTCTCCTTTTGATGTTGCAGATAATTTTGCGTAAGCCGCTTTTGCCTTATCTTCATCACCGGTTTGCATTGCCGCACGCGCCACGATAATTTGTGCATCAGATTTTACATTGACATCTGCTTTTGCATTTTGCAGCACTTTATCAGCATAAATAACCGAATTGTCATAATCTTTTTTGTCGTAATAACATTTCATCAAATTAGCCTGCGCAAAACTTTTATTTTGTGGATAATCTGCTTCGTTTTCTAAACGTACTAAAACCGGAATCGATTTATCGCAGTCTTTCGCTTTTAAGAAAATTTGAGATAATCTGGTTAAAGATTGCTCCGTAAATTCGTTTCTTGGCTGACCAATTACATATTGATAATTCGCAACAGATTTTGTCTCTGAACCTTCTGCGTAAAGCAATTGTGCCAAATAAAAATTAGCTTCAAGCGCATGCATTCCTGACGGAAACTTGCTTACATAACCTGTAAAACCAACGATTGCCTGTTTGCTGTTATTTTGACTGTATTGTTTAAAAGCACCTTCGTAGGTATCATTATCCAAATCAACATCGGTTACGGCAACGAAGTCTAAAGTACGTACCCAGGTTGCATATTCATCTACTTTTCCTGAATCTACATAAATTAATCTGGCTGTAGAAACGGCTTCTAAAGCTTCGGGAGTTTTTGGAAATTCTGCCGCTACTTTTTTGAATTTCACCAAAGCCTGTTCATCACGATCAGAATTGTAATAAATCAAACCTTGTCTTAAAATTGATTTTGAAGTAAATGAACCATTTTTATATTCAGCAATTAACTGATCGTAGGTTTTAATCGCCTGATCGTTCTTTTTATCCGCTACATACGTATTTGCCAATTCGAATAAAACATCATCGCGGTATTCTGACTTTTTATACATCTGAAGAAAATTATTCAGCTCGTCAATTTTCTTGTCATTTCTGGACATAAATCCGTAAGAAATCGCTTTTTGAAACTGTGCATAATCTGCATCAACACCTTTAGCGTCAATTGCTTTTGCGTACGCTTCCATCGCCTGACTGTATTTAGAAGTCACAAATCTGCAATCTCCCAAACGTAAATACGAATCGTTTAAACGAACTTTATCTTCTTTTGAATTATCAATTTGCGCCTGAAATGAATTTGCAGCCTGATCGTATTCCTTCAACTTAAAATACGTATATCCAATATTATAATTAATGTTTTTATATTCATCAGTCGCTTTTGCTCCCGCCAAACCTGCAAATTGCTTATAACTTAATAATGCCGCCTGAAAATCATCTGTAACATATTCAGATTCTGCTTTCCAGAAAGTAGCGCGAGCCGTAAAATCAGGATTCTTTTGCTCTTTAACTGCGCTGTTAAACATTTTTAAAGCCTCAGCATAATTTGATTCATTATACAATTCTAAACCTCGGTAAAAAAGCACTTTTTGATAGGCTAATTTATTTTCCGGCGTTCTGTTTTTCTCTAATAAAACCAACGCTTCTTTATAATTTTTAGAAGAAATATAAGAATCTACCAATAGTTTTTCTACTTCGGCTTTACTGGAATTATTTGGGTATTTTTTTAAGAAATCAAGTAAAATTCCAGGAACGGTTTGATAAGCGTTTCCAATTTCATAACTTAACTTGGCATAATTTAAAGCTGCATCTTCCTGAATTTGTGCATTAAAATCCATTTCAGAAGCGTTTTTAAATGCATTTAAAGCTTCTTGTTTTTTGCCGGTATTCAAATATGCCAAACCTAAATGATAATACGCGTTTTGTGCTACGAAATCTTTTCCCTCAATAATTTTATTGAATTGAGAAATTGCTTTTTCATATTCTTTTTGTTCGTAATAAGCGTAACCCAATTGATAAAAATCGGTATTGTTCCATTTTCCTTTTTTACCCGCATATTGCTCTAAATACGGAATCGCTTTTCCATATTGTTTTAAGTTAAAATAACTTTCTCCGATAATTTTATTCAGTTCCGATTTTTCAAGTTCATTTGATTTGCTCATTGCAGCTTGCCCCAAATCGATTGCTTTTTGAAAATTTCCAAGTTTAAAATTCATATCAGCCTGAAAATACGAAAGCTTCTCTTTGTACTTTTCTTCGCCCGAAACTTCATCAAAATATTTGGTTGCTTCCTTATAATCATCGCCTTCATAAGCCATGAAACCTAAGTAATATTTGGCTTGTGAACCAAAATCCGGCGAATTCACGACTTTATTAAAATAAGTTGTGGCTTCTTTTTTCTTTTTGGCATTGAAATAACTGTATCCTTTCTGGAAATTAAATTTATCCTGATCAGATTTGCTCATATAAGTTTCGTCAACTTTATCAAACCATTCCAAAGCTTTTGGGTAATTTCCCTGTTCGAAGAAAAAATGTGCAACCTCGATATAAGCCTGATTTTGTTTGGTACTTGTGGGATAATCACTAACGAATTTTTCCATTAACGCATCGGCATTTGCCTGATTGGTTCTAATGGCGCAATTGGCGATATAATAAGCACAATCTGATTTAACCTCCTCAGTTGTGGCGTTATTTTTTACATACTCAAAAATATGTTGTGCCGAAGCATATTGTTTGTCATTATATAAAGCCTGTGCTTTGTCAAAATCCTTTAAATCGTAGGTATATATAGCTGATTTTTGTGCCGAAACTATGGTCGAAAAAAGGACAATTTGTAGTAAAAAGAACCAGGAAATTTTACGCATTTTAATTATATTTAGTATTCAAATGTATCATTTTATACCGTTTATAACGAAACGTTTCAGGCTTTTATTATGAACAAAAAATTTATAAGATGTTATTTTAAAGCTTCTGACGTCTCAAAATATTGGTTTTCAAACTTTCTAAATTAAATATTCTGAATTAATAAAAAAAGAAACCACGCTTTGGTTTCATAAATACAACCATTTTTTAGCATAATTTTTGAGGAAGTTATGACCCAGTGTTCTTTTATTCCGCATAATCATTCAGTTCGTTTATTTTTCTTTTAAGAGATTTCCTCAGAAATGATTAAAATTTATTTTGAATCCAACGCTTATCTTCTTACTTTTACCATTCAAATTAAATTTATTATGTCACAAACCGTACTATCTCTTAAAGAAGTCACTATATATCAGGAAGGAAGAAAAATTTTATCTCATATCAATTTAGATGTTCAGCATGGCGAATTCATCTACATTATTGGAAAAACAGGATCAGGAAAAAGTAGTTTCATGAAAACTTTATACGGAGATTTGCCTTTAACAGAAGGTGAAGGTCATATTGTTGAATTTGATTTGGCTACTTTAAAAGAAAGTGAAATCCCGTATTTGAGACGTAAAATTGGAATTGTATTTCAGGATTTCAAATTACTTCCGGATCGTTCCGTACAAGATAATATGCTTTTCGTTTTAAAAGCAACCGGCTGGTCTGATAAAGACGAAATGGAACATAAAATTGACGAAGTTTTAGATAAAGTAGGCATGAAAGATTTTGTAAACAAAATGCCTCACCAACTTTCCGGCGGTGAACAGCAGCGTGTTGCCATTGCGAGAGCTTTGCTTAACGATCCTGAATTTATCCTTGCCGATGAACCAACCGGAAACCTTGATCCGCAAACAAGTTCTGAGGTTCTTGAAGTATTGAAAAAAATCAATGCAAATGGCAAAACGATAATTATGGCTACTCACGATTATGCTTTGCTAATGAAATTTCCATCTAAAACATTAAAATGTGAAGATGAAAGAATTTTTGAAGTTGTGCAACGCAGCGTGTAATGCTTTCTATTTTAATTCCGGTTTATAATTATAATGTTTTTACGCTAGTTGAAACACTCTATAAACAGTGCTTAAAATCTAACATTACTTTTGAAATTATTTGTCTGGATGATGCTTCCGGTAATTTTTTACCCGAAAATCAAAAGATTAATGAGTTCAAAAACAGCAAGTATTCTATTTTAGAAAAAAATATTGGTCGAAGTGCAATTCGGAATTTACTGGCGCAAAAAGCAACTTATGAAAACTTGCTTTTTTTGGATGCAGATACAATTCCGGTTACTGATAATTTCATTTCAAATTACATTTCCCAAATAAATCAGGATTCTAAAATAGTGTATGGCGGAATTTTATACGAAAGTTCAAAACCTTCAAAAGAAAAACTTTTAAGATGGATTTATGGTCAGAAAAGAGAGTCTTTAAATGTTTCTGACCGAAATAAGAATCCATATCTTTCTTTCTTAACCTTAAATTTTTTGATTAAAAAGAGTCTTTTTTCGAAAGTAAATTTCAATGAAAATATCCCAAATTTAAGACATGAAGACACTTTGTTTTCATTTGAATTAATGCAAAATAAAATTGAAATTATTCATATTGAAAATCCTGTTTATCATTTAGGAATTGAAAATAGTGACGTTTTTTTAAGAAAATCAGAAGAGTCAGTTGTCGCATTAAAAAATTTAGTTGACTCTAAACTAATTTCTTCTGAGTATGTAAAACTGCCACATTATTTTGAGATCATTAAAAAATACCATTTTCAAGCTATAATTGCTTTTGGATTCAGAATCTTAAAACCTTTGTTTTTGAGACGATTATTAGGCAAAAAACCTTCGCTTTTTATTTTTGATCTCTATCGATTGGGGTATTATTGCACTTTAGATGAATTTTTTAAAATTGATTCAAACAGGTTTTTCCATTGATTCATGATAGTATCTAAATCATATTTTTCCACACTTTTTATTGCTTCTGCCCCCATTTGTATTCGTAAATTTTCATCTTCTATTAAAATATTTAATTTTTCAGCAAAGGATTCTTTATTTCCATCTTCAATAAGAAATCCGTTTTTATTATTTTGTATTATTGCTTTTGGTCCAACAGGGCAATCATAAGCTATGCAAGGCAAGCCGCAAGCCATCGCTTCAATTAATACCATTGGCAATGCTTCATTTCTGGACGCCATTACCAATATTGATGCTTCTGTATATTTTTGTTGTATGTGTTTAACCGGGTTAAGAAAAGCGACACTTTTTTCAATATTTAATTTCTTCGCCAAATTCAGTAATCCTAAATCTTCATTTGATTTACCATAAATTTCTAATAACCAATCGGGATGTTTTTCTACAGTTAATTTCCATATTTGCAATAATCTGTCAATTCCCTTTTCATGTGAATGTCTTGCAACAGCAATAATTTTTTTTGCTTTTAAATTTGAAAAAGATTTTGTTTTAAACCATAGTGCATTAGGAATTACAATACTGTTTTTAACAGACCATTCGTTCACGCTTTCTTCTGATAATGCTACAAAAGAAAAAAATTGGCGGGCACAGTAATTTCGGTATATATATTTGAATTTATTAGTAAATCCAAAAAAAACAGATTCTTTATACTCATTAAACCTGGATCCGTGTGCCTCAAAAATAATAGGTATCTTTGTATTTATCAGAAATGGAATTGAAAATGATTTTAGTGCAAAATCACATACAATAATACAATCGGGCTGTACTTTTTTTATGTATTTTTCCAGTTCTTTTTTATATCGAAACAAATTAAAAGCTTTATTACTTTTTAATGAAATATCGTAAAACTCAATTCTCTCATTAAATTCAAAAAAAAGATTATCATTTCCTTCATTTTGAGTAATAATGCCAATCTCATAATTAAATTTCTCAATCAAATAATTGGTTTTTACTGCAAGTACTCTTTGTACTCCTCCTTCTTCATTTGCTCTTTGTGTGATATAGAGTAATTTCATTCTTTTGATTTAAGAAATTCACTGTAATTTCGTAAATAATCACTTTCATCAAAAACCTCAGAAGCCAAGACCAGACAAACTGCACCTGATGAAAAATTTTCAAGCTCGCGCCATATATTACTTTCAATCAGTAAACCCCGATCCGGTTTATTTAAAGTGATTGTTTTTTCAGTTTGTCCATCTTTTAAAACAACATCAAAACTTCCCGAAATTGCGATTAAAATTTGCTTCAGTTTTTTATGAGAATGGCCGCCTCTTATTGAAGTACTTGGAATGTCATATAAATAATAGACTCTTTTAATTTCAAATGGAATAGTATCATTTTCAATTACTGCAATGTTGCCTAAAATATTTTCAATTTTTGGAAAATCAATTAGAACTATATTCATAATGTTATTTCAATTTAATATTTTTTGTTAGGCGCTATTATTTTCGATTTCTTATTTTCGTACCAAATATATAACTCTTTAAAAATAATATGCAAAATAAATCCTTAGTTACAGTTATTTGCCTGTGTTATAATCACGAAAATTTTGTGACAGAGAGTTTATTTTCAGTTATCAATCAGGATTATGAATTTGTCGAGTTAATAATCGTAGATGATTCCAGCACTGATAATTCTAAAAATATCATTAAAAAATGGCTTTTGGATTATCCTAAGGTTAAATTTATTACTAATGAAACCAATTTAGGAAATACCAAATCTTTTAATAAAGCACTACAATTCGCCACGGGAGATTATATCATAGATTTAGCGGCAGATGATGTCTTACTTCCCAATTGTATCTCGTTACAAATAAAAGCGTTTGAGAAAAATTCCTTTAAAAATTTGGGGATTGTTTACGGAAATGCTGAATTGATTACTGAAAAAGGTGATTTTGATTCTTATTACTTTCCTGTTGATCAAAACCGTAAAATCATCGAAAAAAGGCAAACCGGCAATATTTACCTAAGTGTTCTTTCTGGCGGAAATTGCATGTGTTCTGTTTCTTCAATGGCTAAAAAATCAGTTTATGATTTATTAAAAGGGTATGATGAAAATCTTTCTTACGAGGATTTAGATTTTTGGATACGGGCATCCCGCTTGTATGAGTTTGATTTTATAGACGAAATTTTAATAAAAAAGAGAATTTCAAATAATTCATTAACGAATAACTTTTATGATCATCATACGGCGAATTTTAAAAAAATAAACTTATCTACCTATTTAATTCTAAAAAAAGCCATAAAATTAAATCGCACAAAAGAGGAAGATCTGGCAATTCAAAAAAGAGTACACCACGAAATAATACACACTTTTAAAATCGGAGATTATAATTTATTATCTAAAAATATAGGGTTGCGATTTTGGCTGTTTTGGAGAACACATTTAAAAAAATATGAAATCAGAAATCGATAAAATGTATTGTTTTGCTATCTTTTTTTCAAACTTAAAAACGATCTCCAAACTTCTTTAAGTTCTTCTAACTTTAATAACCAGCAAATAAATAAATAAGCTGCCGCACCAAATAAAGTTCCTAAAAACAACTGTAATAATAGATTATCTATAAAATAAGATATAGCAAATACCAAAATTGCCATTCCCATTGTAGCCACAAAAACAGGTAACATATCTTTTAATTGCTTTATTGCTCCGTAACCGTAAATTTTTCCAGGCAAATACGCATTAATTAAAAACGATAATGCAGATGTAACAACATGACCAATTATTATGGCTTTTACTCCTAACGGAATTGTGATTATCATCGCCAATATTGTTAAAGGTAATTTTGACAAATCAACTTTCAAGTATAAATCGGAGCGGCCAATTGCATTTAATAAATTCATATTAATGGCGCTCATTGGAAGAAAAATGCGTGCAAAAACCATCCATTGTAATAACGGAATCAGAGTAACCCATTTTTCGGTAAGTAATAATATAACGATAGGTTTTGCCAACAAAGCAATTAGTGTCATAAGCGGAATAATCAAAAATGCCGATATACGAATCATACGGCTGTATATAGAAACTAATTTTGCTTTATCGCTTTGTACTGCAGTAAGAACAGGAAATGTAGCTTGTTGTATTACGCTGACAATTGTTCCCGCAGATAAGTCGGCAAAACTTTTAGCTCTTGTATAATAACCCAATGATGCCGTTGGGTAAAATTTGCCTAGACAAATATTATAAACATTATTTAGTAATTGGGCATACAAACCTGAAATCAGAATTTTTGAACCGTAACCAAATAAAGATTTAAAAGATTTTTTTGAAAATAAAATTGACGGACTCCAACTGCTTAAAAACCATAAAGACACCGAAGAAGCCAAAGATCCGGAAAGACTTTGAATAACCAATGACCAAACTCCATATCCGTTTATCGCTCCTATTACACCACAAAAACCACCAACAATTACCGCAATTACATTACTCTTGGCAATAGATTTAAAATCGATCGCAATTGTTAATTTAGTTTTTTGAACTATAGAAACAGCATTCAAAAATAAACTTAACCCCAATACACGCACTAAGTCTATTAATTGTGGCTGATTAAAAAAAGACGATATATATGGCGCTGAGAAAAATAGCAAAACATAAAAAAAACTGCTTGCCAGTAAATTAAATACAAATACAGTCGAAAAATCAATATCGGTTCTATCCTGACGCTGAATTAAACCTGTTCCTAAACCACTTTCGATAAAAGCTTGTGACAAGGCTATAAAAATCGCCAGCATTCCTATTAAGCCAAAATCTTCCGGAACTAAAATTCGGGCAAGCACAACACTCACAACAAATTGCCCTATCTGAACAGCAAATTTATCAACAGCTGACCAAAAAATTCCTTTTGTTGCAATTGATCTTAGCGAGCTATTATGCATCTAAAAAATATTAAATTATTTCCTTAAAGTTGTATTAAAGTCGTACATCGATTACTTGTCCCGTATAATTAGACAGCAAAGTCTGAATACATCTTCGTGCAACAATTTCTGGCTGCAGCAAAGTATTTTCAGGTTCATTGCCAAAGTTTTTTATTCGCATTGGTGTTCGAGTACGCTCCGGATTCATACAGTTTACTTTAATATCAAAAGTTTCCCACTCTTGTGAAATTGCCTGCACAAAATTGACAGCAGCAGCTTTGCTGGACGAATAAATGCTGTAAAATGCCCTGCCTCTCGTATAAGAACTGGAGGTAAAAAACAAAATATGTCCTTTTGATTCTTTTAAATAAGGTAACGAAGCAAGAGCAATATTTACCATTCCAAGATAATTAGTATTAACCGAATCCAAAATATTTTGATAATGCATCGTTTCAAGCGGCTCTTTATACAATATACCGGCTGTATTTATAATGAAATCAATTTTATGTTCTATCTGAAACACTTTTTCTAAAGCTTTTGTAACAGCTTCCATATCAGAAACATCAACCTTATTTTCACTTCGGGAAAAACTATAAACACGAGTTCCATATGATTTCGCCAAATCTACAATACTTTTCCCTATTCCGTAAGAACCTCCAAAAACAACCATCACTTTATCAGATAGAGATTCGACAGATAGTTCAATATCCTGAATTTCGACAGATCGCAATTGAAACAATTTATCCAGCAAATAAGTGTCTTCCGGATAAGTCAACTTCATATTTACCTCCTCACCGTCTACCACATAAATCTTTTCTTCGGGCAAATATTTCTTAACAACGCCACAATCATCGGTTGCTTTAAAATTTTCATCTTTCAAAGCGAGTTCATACGCTTTTGCAATAACTTCTTGTCTAAAACCTTGCGGAGTTTGTCCTCTGCGCATTTTTATTCTTTCGGGAATAGCTGTTATTATATTATTTTCAACCTCGATAATTGTATCTGCCGAATTAATAGCAACATCAACAGCTTTATAATCGTCCATTGCTTTTACAACATCATTAATAATTCTTTGACTTATTAAAGGACGTGCAGCATCATGAAAAATCAAATTAGCGTCTTTTAACTCATCATAGGCTTTAATTGCTGCAAGGCTGGAATGATATCTTTCTTCTCCTCCAATTAAAACCCGCTTTACTTTTTTCCATTGGTTTTTAATAATCATATCCTCAACCATAAACTGGTAATGATTATTGATTACAATAGCAATTTCATCAATCGATTTATTTTGTTCAAATGCATCAACAGCATGTTCTATAACCATCTTTCCTGCAATTTTAAAAAACTGTTTAGGCAAAGATTTTTCCAGCCTAATTCCCGTTCCTCCCGCTAAAATGACAGCTATATTCATCTATTCTTTTTAATATAATTTAGTGTTTTCCAAAAATAAATTACTCGAAAATCTGACTTTCTAAATAATTCATTATGTTTTGAGATGCCGTTAAATGATTCTTTTGTATTAAATTATTTTGTACAAAATCATTGCGTTTTTCTTTCATCAGGTCATTTTCATTCAGTACAACATTTTCAATAAAACCGATCAATTCTTCCTTATTTCTCGATTGATAATGCGCTGCAACAGCTTTTTCTCCAAAATCACTCCATTCTTTCATAACCGATTCATTTCTAATCATAAAAAGAGATGGTTTTCCTGTAATAAGATATTCAGCCATAAACGAGCCGCAATCATGAATTAAAGCATCCGATGTTAAAAATAAATCGCCATAATCTGAATTTTCAAACTGACCATTCTCTAAATTTATCCATTTATTGTAATATTCATCTGTTTTTTCTTTACCCCAATCCAAATCATTTTCCAGCTTAACTCTTAATAATGGATGTGGTTTAAAAGCTATTTGCAATTTGTCTTTGTAAATAACAGCCAATTCTAAAAACACATCAAAATATTCCAGAAAGTTAGATACTTTATTCATTTCTTTCATGGAATGATGCGGCGCCCAAATTATTTTTTTTAATACCGAATTTTTGTTTTTCCAAACCCCATTATCTGGCGTTTTATTAATCAATAATTGATCAAATCCCGGATAACCGGTTACAATGTTATTCTTTCCTTTATTGGTTTGTTTTTCAAACGCGATCTGTTGATGAATAGGCGTTTCAGAAAAAATTCTCCAAACGTGATTATGAAAATCTAAATTATAAAAAGCATCATAATTTGTAGTCATAATTGCATAAGGCACATAACAAGTCAACGTTTTTGAAAATTCTTTTATATAATACCTGTAATCCTGCAAACCTTCATATGGGTTTGTAAAAAAAACAATATCCGGAGAAAACGTCTTTTTTATATCTAAATATTCTCCCGTTACATCATCATACGTTTTAATCGCATTATATCCTTTTTTTGTAAAGGCGTCAAACGATTTATTCATTTCAAATAACATATTTTCCATACCGAAATTTACGGCTGGACAAACAAATATTTGAGGTTCGAATTTAGGATGCTGTAACATTAAATCAAAAAGCACATCGTATTTCCAAACTGATTCGTGAATCAAGAAGAACGCAACTTTTACCTTTTCTTTTTGCCGAACAATTTGCAGTGCTTTTTCGTGCTTTTTTTGTGCCCTTTCGATTTGATAATACTCATAGACAGCTTTTAATTTTGTAAAACGATAAACCTTAAAAAGTAAAATCCATATTTTCTCAGGTACGAATTTCTTAATAGTTAATTTTAAATTTGTCATATTAGTCAAATCAAAATTAATATTTATTAATAATTTCAATAACAAAACTAACTTCAGAATCTGTCAAAACCGGACTTATCGGCAAACTCAAAATTTCGTTATGAATTTTCTCTGTAATTGGAAAAGATAAATTATTCCAACCCAAAGTTTCAGTAGAAAATGCTTTCTGTTTATGTGGCGGAACAGGATAATGAATTACCGTTTGAATATCATTTTGCATTAAATAATCTTGTAAAGCTTCTCTATTTTGAGTTCGAATAACAAACAAATGAAAAACATGATTCTCAGAAAAATCCCAAAACGGAAACATAATCTTTTCGTTTTTAATTTCAGCTAAATAACGTTTTGCAATTGCGCGGCGTTTATCGTTATCAGCATCTAAATTGGGTAATTTCAAATTTAAAAATGCCGCCTGAATTTCGTCTAATCTTGAATTTACGCCAATATATTCGTTGTAATATTTTTGTTGAGAACCATAATTACGAAGCGAAAAAAGCACTTTTGCCAATTCCGGATCGTTTGTGGTTATTGCTCCGCCATCGCCCAGACAACCGAGATTTTTTCCGGGATAAAAACTGTAGGCTGCGCTTGATTGCAGATTGTTGATTTTAGATTTTAGATTGCTGATTGCTCCATGCGATTGGGCAGAATCTTCTACAATAATCAAGTTATTTTTTTCTGCAATTTCATTTATTTTTTCCATTTCAGCCAGTTGTCCGTATAAATGAACGACTAAAATGGCTTTTGTTTTTGAGGTGATTTTCTCCTGAACCAAATCAGGATTGATGTTGTAGGTTTCTAACTTTGGCTCGACCAAAACCGGAACTAAATCTGCTTGTAAAATAGCCAGAATACTGGCAATAAAAGTATTTGCAGGAACGATAACTTCATCGCCTTTTTGCAGTTTTCCTAATTGAATATAACCTTTAAAAATTAAAACCAAAGCATCAAAACCATTCCCTACGCCAATACAATAATCAGTTTTGCAGTATTCCGCAAAAGTTTTTTCGAACGTTTCAACTTCTTTTCCTAAAATATACCAGCCATTATGTAACACCAATTTCAGTTTTTCCTGAAAAGCAGTTTCGTATGGTTCATTTATTTTTTTAAGATCCAGAAATGGTATCATTTTATTTTTTATTTGTTAAACAAAAATACCATTTAACTTGTTATAATTTGAAGTTTCAACTTCGTAAAAATCATGAATTATAGTACTTGCGCCAAAACTCTCTTTCCAGTACGATAATCCTTCATTGAGATTTTTTCCCTGATTTTCATTTGAAATTCCAAAATCAAAAAAACGCTTTTCGGCAAATCGTTCCTGAATTAAATAATAAAATAAGTAATCTAAACTTCCCTGATTTTCCTCATTTTCATTTTTTGAAATATATTGGCAATGCGCAACCGTTTCGGTTTCAAAAACTGTAGTTCCTGCAACAATTTTATCTCCGGAATAAACATTAAACTGATGAATATTTTCAGGAAAAAAAGCTTTCAAAGAATTTATTTCTTCGATAGAATGAACTGGATTTGCGTTATGTTTTATTTTTAAATTCGGAATCAAAACTTCATTCCAAAATGACTCAAAATTATTTTGTTCTTTAATAATCAATTGATTTGAAACTGCTTTTTGAAAACCTCTTTTGCGAATTTTTGAAATTTTATTTTCCTGTTTTAAGTCAATAACCGAAAGAGAATCACGTCGTATTAATTTGGCTTCTGCCAAAAACAAACTGTATAAAATTTCATCAGAAGGTTTACGATGATAAATGGACGGAAGTGTTTTTAGCTGAAATTTTTGAATCTTATTTTCATTCAGAAAAAATAAAATATCGCGAAAAATTTCAATTACTGATGTCTGCTTTATTTTTTCAGTATAAACCAAACCGCCATACGTTAATCCCTGATGTGAATAGATTATTTCTTCAACTTTATTAGCTGGCAAAATAGCACTCAGTTTTTCATCTTCAAAAATTAAAAGAGAAAAATCCTCAAAACGATCCTGATGGTATTCCATAAAATCACGATGAAACAAAAACGTAGCATTTTTAGCCTGAGCGATAAACTCATTCCAGATTTTATAATCGTTTTGCTCGTATTTTTTAATGGTATACTTTGTCATTTTCTTGTCACAGATTTAAATGATTTTTTTAAATTAATACCTCAGAAAATCTTTTTTAATCCTTTAATCTGTGGCAAAATATCGGCTTTTAAATCTTATTTATGCTCAAATGCGGGTAAATACCATTTAAATTTTACTGCCATTAATCGAACTGTAATAATCACAATTGAAGTTACGAGATATAAAACATCATCTTCAAGATTCAGTTCCCTTAAACCAAAAAATACAATTCCGCCAAAAATGCAAATTGTGGCATAAATTTCTCTCCTGAATATTGTTGGAATTTCGGTACACAAAATATCCCTGATTACACCGCCAAAGCAAGCTGTCATTGTTCCTAAAGCGATACAAATAACAGGATGTAAACCCGTCATTAAACCTCTTTCAAGACCAATTAAAGTAAAAACGCCAAGTCCGATTGTATCAAATAAAAATAAAGAAGTACGAAGTTTATCAAACTTTTTTCTAAAAAGAATTGCAAGTCCAAAACCCAAAATAATCACGTAGACATATTGCAGATTCTGCATCCATCCCACCGGCGTTCTTCCTATTAAAACATCACGGAGCGTTCCGCCGCCAACTGCTGTTACAAAAGCAATAATGAAAACCCCAAACGGATCCAGTTTTTTATGCATTGCCGTTAAAGCGCCGGACATGGCAAAAGCCATTGTGCCGATAATATCTAATAAATGGAACATCTTTTTAGGTTCAAAGTTTAAAAGGTGCAGAGATACAAAGATTAAATTGCAACAAGGCATTCTTTTGGTTATTTTTTTGCATAAATCAGACTTATTTTTAACAAATAAAAAAACTGAATTCCAATTAAGTCAGCTAAAAATATTAATGTTTTACTTACAAACAAATTTAAGAAAACTTCTCGCCTAAACCATTCAAAACAAACGACTTAATTACATATTTTGCGTATAGAAATTATAATCTTTTAAAATTGTACGAAGAAAATCTTTCGAATTTCCCGATTGATTTTTAATTCCCGTTACACTTTCAATTTTAGAAACCAGTTTATGAATTGTTTCATAATCATCTTTAATATCCGCTTTTTGAAACGTTTCTTTAATAATTCTCATGTCATTATCAGACAATTTTATAACCAAAGGATATGTTGGTACATAAGCCTCGCCTATTTCTTCGAGAATCGTATGGCTAATATTAATTTTATTTTTTAAAGTAATAACCGCTGTTCCTGCAACCATGTCGCCTAAACGCTGTCCTTTTTTACTGTTAATTACCGTAATTAAAGCTACAATACCATAAAACAATGTTATATCAACCAGCCTAAAAAACCATCGCATTAAATAATCACCAAAACCAGCCTGATAACCATCAATTTTAACCACTTTTATTTTTACAATCTTTTTTCCAATGGTTTGCCCCTCAAAAATGCTTTCTAAAGTGATCGAATAAATGATTACCGGAAAATAAAAGAACAAAAGAATCGCCGCTCTTGACCACGAATCTAAATTTCCGAACAATCGATCCAATTCTGCCCAGTAAAAAATAATCCCCGAAACAACGATAATATAAGCCATTTTAATAGCAAAATCTATAAAGTAAGAACCAATTCGTTCCCCTGCAGATGCCGCTTTAAAATTTATTTTGACATTTTGTGTTGTATTAATTGATAATTCTGACATATTTTATATTTTAGCCTACAATGAGAGAAGTTGCCTTCATAAAACAAAATAAAGAAAAATGGCTGGAATTTGAGCTAGCTATTTTTGGTAAAGCTAAAAAAAATCCTGACGAGTTAGCTAATTTGTACATTCAAATGATGAATGACTTATCGTATGCCCAAACTTATTATCCAAAAAGTAAAACAGTAATTTACTTAAATCATCTTGCGTCGCAGATTTACCAGAAGATTTATAAAACAAAACGAGCCGAAAAAAACAGGTTTACAGAGTTTTTTAAAACTGAAGTTCCGTTATTAGTCTACGATTACAGAAGATATTTAATGTATGCTTTTGTTATGTTTTTTATAACCGTTGGCATTGGCGTAATTTCGGCGCGATATGATCAAAACTTTGTTCGCCTTATTTTAGGCGATGGATATGTAAATATGACGCTTGAAAACATTAAAAAAGGCGATCCTATGGCGGTTTACGGCTCCGGAAGTAATTGGGGAAGTTTCATTGGCATTACCATGAACAACTTGTATGTAGGCGCGAGATGTTACATTTACGGCATTTTTGGCGGACTTGGAACTTTTTATATTTCGCTGCAAAACTGCATTATGCTTGGTGCGTTTCAATACTTCTTTTACGATCAGAATGTTTTCTGGAAAAGTGTTCGCGGAATCTGGATTCATGGTTCTATGGAAATTTTTGCCATTGTAATCGAAACCGCAGCCGGATTTATTTTAGGAGCTTCAATCTTGTTTCCAAAGACTTTTTCGAGAATAAATTCATTTAAAATAGGTTTTAAAAACAGTTTCAAAATATTTCTGAGCACATTTCCATTCACGATTAGTGCCGGATTTCTGGAAGGTTTTATTACCCGATATTCCATCGATATGCCAAACTGGTTAAGCAGTTTAATTATCCTGGCAACACTTGGTATAATCTCTTTTTATTATTTGGTTTATCCTTTTATTGTATACAAAAAAACACAGCTACCCGCCAAATTGAATTAATCAGAAACCAATAATGAATAAAATTTTCTTCGTTTTATCTTTTCTTTTTTATTGCAGTATTTCAATTGCGCAGGACACTTTGGCTACAGCCGAACCAGTATCTGAATTTGTAAAATATGCCGAAAAAGATATTAAAATTGATTCCGATACTGTTAAAGCCAAAACATTCAAAAAAGATTTCAAGAAAAAATACAAAGATTCTGATTTTGTTTACGAAGTCAAACCACCAGAAAAAAACGCCTGGGATTATTTTAAAGAATGGCTCGCCAGTATTTTCAGAAGCATTTTTACTTTTAAAGATCCGGATGCATCATTCAATCTTGTAGCAATTTTTCTGAAAGTAATCGCTGCCATCATTGTTATTTTCGTGATTTATTTAATTGTAAAAGCGATAATTGCCAAAGATGGACAATGGATTTTTGGAAAAAATGCACATAAAAAAACCGTCTATTATTCTGATATTGAAAAAAATATTCACCTTTTAGACTTCGAAAAACTTATTAAAGAAAGTATTGCATCCGGCGAAAGAAGAATCGCTATTCGATACTATTATCTTTGGTTATTGAAAGTCATGGCGCAAAATCATTATATAAAATGGGATATTGAAAAAACCAATTCTGATTATTTATACGAACTTCAAAGACCTGCGCACAGGGAAGAATTCATGTATTTATCGTATTTGTACAATCATATTTGGTATGGCGAATTTGAAATCGATGAAACCACTTTTATAAAAACCGAAAACCGATTTAAGAAATCTATAAAAACCTTTAGCAATGAGTAAATCCATCAAAATTTATATTGCTATTTTACTTGTAGTTTTCGCAGTGATTTTAATAGCAGATCGTAATCAGTCAAAACCAATTGATTGGCGCCCAACTTATTCTGTCAATGACAAAATCCCATTTGGATTGTATGTTTTTGATAAGGAAATCAACGGGCTTTTAAAAAATCAAAAAATAGAAAGAGTTTCTGCCATAACGCCTTACGAGTTTTTAGATTCAAAATATGTTCCCGATACAACAGCAGGAAAATACAAAATAAAAGGTACTTTTTTAAGTATTTCAGAATATGGTGAAATTGACGATCAGTCGATTACAGAACTTTTTTATTTTGTTTCGCACGGAAACAATGCTTTTTTGAGCATGAAAACATTTCCGAAATCCTTATTAGACAGTTTAAAAATTGAAATCAATTCAAGTTTTCTAAACACAAAAATAAACTCTGTTTGGCTCGCCAATAAAAAACTAAATTCAAAAAAATATCCCATAACCGAAAAAGAAATCGAAAACAATTATTTTTCGAAAATTGATACTTTAACCACAACAGTTTTAGGCTATCAGGGAAATGAAGATAAAAAACAAATTGATTTTATTAAAGTGCCTTATGTCAACGGATATTTTTATCTGCACATGCAGCCCGTGGCTTTTACAAATTATCATTTATTAAAAAAAGACCATTATCAATATGCAGAAAGTGTACTTTCGTATCTTCCAAAAGGAAATATTTACTGGTATACAAAAGGACAAAACGGTGAATCGATTTCAGACTCGCCTTTGCGTTATATTATGAGTCAGCCGGCATTAAAATGGGCGTGGTATTTATTTTTAATCGGGATTCTGATTTTTATTATTTTCAACGCAAAACGAAAACAAAGAGTTGTTCCGATATTAAAACCGTTGCCAAATTTAACGCTTGATTTTACAAAAACAATCGGAAATTTATATTATCAGGAAGGCGATCACGATAATATTATTGATAAAAAAATCATTTATTTCCTCGAAAGAATTCGAAATGAATATCTAATTGATACAACAAAATTAGATGATGATTTTATCAAAAAAATGCATCACAAATCAGGAAAAGATGAAAACGATATTCGGGAACTTGTATTTTTGATCAACGAACATCGAAAAAGTTATCACGGAAGTCTCGAAGAAGATTTAATCAGAATTAATAATGCAATCGAGAAAGTTTTACATTAAATAACAATACGATTTTATTGTCATTTCGACGAAGGAGAAATCACACAAGAAAAGAACACAAAGTAAATCACACAAACAAAGAAAAATCGTTGTGGAATACTGGGTGTGATTTCTCCTTCGTCGAAATGACAAAAAGAAAAACAATAATTCAATCAAAAGAAAACAGACCAAAACATGGACGATTTTAATACACCAGAAACAGAAATCACGAACGAAAACGTGAATTTTGAAACCAGAATAAACCTTACTCCGCTTTTAGAGCATGTTAACAGCATTAAAAAAGAGCTTGAAACCGTTATTGTAGGTCAGCATAAAATGATCGATCAGCTTTTGGTTGCCATTTTATCAAACGGACACGTTTTGCTAGAAGGTGTTCCCGGAGTTGCAAAAACCATTACGGCAAAATTATTATCAAAAACGCTGAATATTGGCTTTAGCCGAATTCAGTTTACGCCGGATTTAATGCCTTCGGATATTTTAGGAACTTCAATTTTTAACCTGAAAAGTTCAGAATTTGAATTTAAGCAAGGACCTATTTTCTCCAATTTAATTTTAATTGACGAGATCAACCGTGCGCCTGCCAAAACACAAGCTGCACTTTTTGAAGTAATGGAAGAACGCCAGATTACAATTGATGGTTCTGCGTATCAGCTTGAAACTCCGTTTTTGGTTATTGCGACACAAAATCCAATTGAGCAGGAAGGAACGTACCGTTTACCGGAAGCGCAATTAGACCGTTTTTTATTCAAAATTTCAATTGATTATCCAAAATTAGACGAAGAAATCCTCATCATTCAAAGAGAACATTTATTACAGGATCACGGAAAACTAGAAGCAATAAAAACGATTCTTTCTGCCGAGGAAATAAAAGGATATCAGGCTTTAATCAAACAAATTAGAGTAGAGCAAAATTTATTGGAATATATTGCGAGAATCGTGGTAAACACAAGAGAAAATGCTTTTTTATATTTAGGAGCTTCACCTCGTGCTTCGATCGCAATTTTGAACGCTGCCAAAGGTTTTGCAGCCATTCGCGGTCGTGATTTCGTAACTCCCGAAGATATTAAAGAAGCTTCAACGCCAGTTTTACAACACCGCGTTATTGTCGCTCCTGAACGTGAAATGGAAGGAATTACAAGCGCAGAAATTATTAAACAAATTATTGAAACAGTAGAAATACCGAGGTAAGTTTTCAGTCTCAGTCTCAGTTCTCAGTATTAAACTCAAACTGAAAAACTGAGACTGAAAACTGAGACTGAAGACTGAAAACCGAAAACTAAAAAAATGAAATTCATAAAAAGTCTATATCTCAACAACTTCTTTTTCTATGTGCTTTTGGGTATTATAGGATTGTTTGTTTGCGCTTTTATTTTTCCAAATTTATATAACGGAGTCTGGTTTATTATTTTGGTATTAATCACTTTTTTGGGACTTGATATTTTGATTTTATATTTGGCTAAAACCGGAATTGAAGCTTCGAGGGAAATGCCTGAAAAACTTTCAAACGGCGATTTAAATCCCATAAATATTTCGATCAAAAATCATTATACATTTCCAGTTTCGATTAAAATTATTGATGAAATCCCGTTTCAGTTTCAGGTACGTGATTTTAAAATTTTAAGAAATATAAAAGCTTCCGGTCACGATAAAATTGGATATGATTTACGCCCGACTGAACGTGGAGAATATTACTTTGGAAATTTAAATATTTACGTTTCTTCTCCTTTAAAACTAATTTCAAGAAGATTTACTTTTGATAAAGATAAAATGGTGCCAACGTATCCGTCTTATATTCAATTGAGAAAATACGATTTACTGGCTTTTTCGAATAATTTATACCAATACGGAATCAAAAAAATTCGCCGAATTGGTCACACCATGGAATTTGAACAAATTAAAGAATATGTTCAGGGCGACGATCTTCGAACTTTAAACTGGAAAGCAACCGCCAAGAAAAATGCTTTGATGGTCAATCAGTTTCAGGACGAAAAATCACAATCGGTTTATTTGGCGATTGATAAAGGACGCGTCATGCAAATGCCTTTTAATGGTTTGAGTTTACTTGATTATGCGATAAATTCGACTTTGGTTCTCGCCAATGTAATTTTGAAAAAACAAGATAAAGCGGGAATTTTTGCATTCTCTAAAAAGGTCGAAAACAGAGTTTTTGCCGAAAAAAGAGGTTCGCAAATGCAGAAAATCCTCGAAACTTTATACAACATTAAAACTGACTTTTTCGAAAGTGATTACAGCCGTTTGTATGTTGATATCAAGAAAAATATCAACCAGAGAAGTTTGATTATTTTATATACCAATTTTGAAACTATGGATGGTTTAAACCGCCAAATGCCCTATTTAAAAGGAATTGCAAAAAGTCATTTATTAGTGGTTGTTTTTTTTAGTAACACAGAATTAAACGAGATCATCAATAAAAAAACGGACACGATTCAGGAAGTTTACGATAAAGTAATTGCAGAAAAATTCATGTTTGAAAAACGTTTAATCGCAAACGAACTTAAAAAATACGGAATTCATTCGGTATTAACCCAACCTGAGAATTTAACTCTGGATGCTATTAATAAATATTTGGAAATTAAGGCAAGAGGAATTTTATAAAATGTGAAATGGTATGTTGTGAAAATGTAAAATAAGTATTACCAAGCTATCAAGTTCATAAATAACATGTAAGAATGACCAAAAATCTTTGAACCTTTGTTTCTACGAACTTTTGTAACTCGAAAAAATATGAAAAAAGCATTTTTACTCTTATTTGTTTTAGTCAGTTTCCTGTCACATGCACAAAAAACAGAAAACATTATTGTTATAACCACAGATGGTTTTAGATGGCAGGAAGTTTTTAAAGGAATAGACGCTGAAATTGCCAATGATAAAAACTTCAATCAGGGCGACAGCATTTATATTTATAAAAAATACGGAAGTGCCGATTTCAAAGAACGCCGCCAAAAACTAATGCCTTTTTTATGGTCTGAAATTGCGACAAAAGGGCAAATTTATGGCAATCGTGATTTAGGAAATAAAGTTGATGTTTCAAATCCGTATTGGTTTAGTTATCCGGGATACAGTGAAATTTTTACGGGAAATGTAGATCTTCTTGTAAACTCAAATGCGTATAAACCAAATCCAAACGTGAATGTTTTGGAGTTCTTAAATAAACAGCCAAAATTAAAAGGAAAAACAATCGCTTTTGGCGCATGGGATGCTTTTGACCGAATTTTGAATGAAAAAAGAAGTGGTTTTCCTGTAATTTCTGCCTTCGATAAAGTTGGAGGAAACAAGCCAACGGCAACTCAGAAATTACTAAATGAAATGCGTGACAATTCGTTTAAGCCTTTTCATGAAGATGAATGTCTCGATGTTTTCACACATTATGAAGCGCTGAACGAACTTAAAACCAACAAACCAAAAGTTCTTTATATTTCGTATGGCGAAACCGACGAATGGGCACATTCAGGACATTACAGATCGTATCTTGACGCTGCAAATCAGGTTGATAAATGGATTAAGGAAATTTGGAATTTTGTACAAAACGATCCGCAATATAAAAACAAAACGACTTTGTTAATTACCGTCGATCACGGTCGCGGTGACAAAGTAAAATCAGAATGGACAAGTCACGGCGAAAAAATTGTCGGTGCATCTCAAATTTGGTTTGCTGCAATTGGACCGGAAATTGCTCCAAAAGGCGAAATCAAAACAGATTCGCAATTATACCAAAAACAATTTGCGCAGACTATTGCCAAAATTATGGGCTATACTTTTACAGCCGATCATCCTGTTGAAAAAGAAGTAACGGAATTGTTTGAGAAATAAGATTTTTTGCCACGAATTAATTTTTTAAATTGATACTTTCTATGCTAGTTCTGTCATTTCGACCGAAGGGAGAAATCGCACTAGAAACTTACACACAGTACGTCGCTCTCCGTATGTGATTTCTCCTCCGTCGAAATGACAAGATTCCTTAACACATTTTGGATTCGTGTAAAAACCTTGCAGGACGAAAAAAACCTCTGTACCTTTGCTCCTTTGCAACTTTGAGCCTTAAAAAAAATGAAACAAATCACTTCAATTCAAAATCCGTTTATAAAATCGCTTGTTTTATTGCAGGAAAAAGCAAAAGCCCGCAAACAAACCGGAACATTTTTGATTGAAGGATTACGTGAAATTTCCCTAGCCATAAAAGGCGGTTACGAAATAGAAACGGTCTTGTTTTTACCTGAATTAGTTTCAGAAAATGAAATCAATAAGTTGGTAAAATCACCCATACAAATGATAGAAATCAATAAAGAAGTCTATCAAAAACTGGCATATCGCGATACAACCGAAGGAATTTTAGCGATAGCCAAAACCAAATCGCTGCAATTATCTGATTTAAAATTATCTGAAAATCCGCTGATTTTGGTGGCTGAAGCACCGGAAAAACCAGGAAATATCGGCGCGCTTTTGCGTACTGCCGATGCTGCAAATCTGGACGCCGTTTTAATTGCAAATCCCAAAAGTGATTTATACAATCCAAATATCGTTCGCTCAAGTGTTGGCTGTTTGTTTACCAACCAAATTGCAACCGGAACGACAGCCGAAATTATTACTTTTTTGAAAGAAAAAAAGATTGATTTTTACTGCGCTACTTTACAGAATTCAACTTCATATCATACCCAAAATTTTACTACTCCAACCGCTTTGGTTGTTGGCACAGAAGCAACCGGATTAACGCAGGAATGGCGTGATGCCGCAACTCAAAACATCATAATACCGATGCAGGGAGAAATTGACAGCATGAATGTTTCTGTTGCTGCCGCAATTTTAATTTTTGAAGCAAAAAGACAGAGAGGGTTTTAGTTTTGTTCTGAGGTTCAGAGGTGCAAAGGTACAAAGGGTCAAATTAAAAACCTGCGGTTTTACTTTATTTATTTTTAAACAAAAGTTTATTATTTATATTGTCAGACTGAGCCAAAATCTACCCTCTAAAATCAGAAATCTAAAATCTAAAATCAACAATCCATTCCCTTGCGTATGTTCAAACTTATTCCTATTTTTAGTACTTGAACTATGCCGTTATGATAGAAATAGATATTGAAAAAGAAAATAAAGCAATTGCGCAGGAATACAAAGAATTACTTCGAATTAGCTACCAAACTTTAAGCCCAACTGATAAAAAACTGATCCGAAAAGCTTTTGATGTTGCTGTTGATGCTCATAAAGAGCAACGACGCAAATCTGGAGAAGCGTATATCTTTCATCCTATTGCAGTTGCAAAAATTGTTGCCTCAGAAATTGGTCTGGGAGCGACCTCTATTGCCGCGGCTTTATTGCATGATGTTGTCGAAGATACGCCTATGACGGTTGAAGATATCGAGAGATTATTCAATCCAAAAGTAGCACAATTAGTTGAAGGTCTGACTAAAATTTCGATGGTTCAAAAAGACCTGAATGCCTCAATGCAGGCAGAGAATTTCAGAAAAATGATTCTGACTTTGAACGATGATGTTCGCGTTATCCTGATCAAATTGGCAGATCGTTTGCACAATATGCAAACTATGGATTCGATGGCGGAATACAAACAGACTAAAATCGCCTCTGAAACTTTATATATCTATGCACCTCTTGCCCATCGTTTGGGACTTTATAATATTAAAACCAAACTCGAGGATCTTGGTTTAAAATATACTGAACCTGCCGTTTATGATGATATTGTTAGCAAGATCAGAGAAACTAAAGAAGAACAAGATGCTTATATCAAAGACATTTCAGATGTTTTAAAGAAATCATTAGACAAGGAAGAAATTGATTATATTATAAAAGGACGTCCGAAATCTATTTATTCGATTCGTCGAAAAATGCGCGCCCAAAATGTAAGTTTTGATGAAGTTTACGACAAATTTGCCCTTAGAATTGTTTATAAAGCAGATCCGCATGACGAAAAGTTTGTCGCGTGGAAAATATATTCGATCGTAACAGATCATTACAGACCAAGCCCAAGTCGTTTGCGTGACTGGATTTCATCACCAAAATCAACTGGTTATGAAGCTTTGCACATTACCGTTATGGGACCAAAAGGACGTTGGGTCGAAGTTCAGGTTCGAAGTGAACGTATGGATGAAATTGCTGAAAAAGGGTACGCAGCACATTATAAATACAAAAACGGTGCAACCGAAGAAAGCGGTTTGGATGTCTGGCTGAATTTACTTCGTGAAGCACTGGAAAATCAGGAAACGAATGCAGTAGATTTTGTCGAAGATTTTAAAATGAATTTATATTCAAAAGAAATCTTTGTTTTTACGCCAAAAGGAGAAATTAAATCGTTGCCAAAAGGCGCTACTTCACTGGATTTTGCGTTTAGTATTCATTCTGAAATTGGAATTAAAACCAGAGGAACGCGTGTAAACGGACGTTTGGTTCCGCTAAATCATGAACTGAAAAGCGGCGATCAGGTTGAAGTTATTACATCGGCAAATCAAAAACCAACCGTAAACTGGCTGGAATATGTAACGACTTCGAGAGCGAAAAATAAAATTAAAAACGTTCTTAACGAAAACACTAAAAAAATTGCCGAAGAAGGAAAAGAATTACTGACCAGAAAACTAAAACACTTAAAAATAACGATTAGTGAACAGGTTATCAACGAATTGGTAAACTTTTTTAAACTGAAAACAAGTTTAGATTTATTTTACAGAGTTGGAATTGGCGCTATAGAAAATCAGCAATTAAAAGATTACGCAGCCCAAAAAGGCAATACAATTATCAATTTCTTTAAAAATAAAATCAAGAGAAATAAGGATACAACCGCTTCAGATGATATTCATAAACCTGTAATTAGCAGCAATTACGACATGTTGGTTTTTGGAACTGAACATGATAAACTCGATTACAAACTTTCGCAATGCTGTAATCCAATTCCGGGCGATGATGTTTTTGGTTTTGTAACCATAAACGAAGGAATTAAAGTTCATAAAAAAGATTGTCCAAATGCCATTGGTATGCAATCTAATTATGCGTATCGTATTATGAGTGCCAAATGGATTGATTCTTCACAAGAGGAATTTAAAGCCATTATCAACATTACAGGAATGGATGTTTTAGGACTTACAAATCAGTTAACAAAAGTGATTTCGAACAATATGAGCGTTAATATTCAGAGTATTTCGTTGAGTACGGATGCCGGAATTTTTCACGGTCAGATTGCGGTTATTGTAAAAAATAATACGATTTTGAAAAAAATGATTAATGCCATTAAAAAAGTTGATGGTGTTGATAAAGTGACTCGTGAATACAGAACATAAATCAGTCGAAAGTTTAAAGTCTTAAAGTCAAAAAGAGAATAGAATACTATATCCTGACTATTTTACTTAAATTATTGATATAAATATTTTTTCATGAAAACCAATTCCTTAGAAATAGAAATTCCTAAAGTAAATTTTGACGAAAATGGCGAACTTTTAATTGTCGCTTCTGCATCTTCTTCAAAAGATGATTTCGATTTTTTTCAGGGAAAATCTGTTATCAAAAATAAAAAACTAAAAAAAAGATTTGCAAATTGTACGGAATGGATCGAGTTTCCGTCAACGCAGGAAATGTATAAAATCCTAAACGGAATTGGTAATATTGATAATTTTCTTGCCACTTTTGACGGTGAACCTTTTGAAGGAATGACTGTAAGATTATTTAATCCTTTAACCAGATTATGGAGTATTTATTGGGCAGATTCAAGTACAGGAACTTTAGACAAACCTGTTGTGGGTTCTTTTGAAAATAAAATAGGTCATTTTTTTTCGAAAGACATCTTTGAAGGAAAAAATGTAATTCAGGTTTTTCGCTGGGATGCGCGAGATGAAAATAATCCGGTTTGGAGTCAGGCAATGTCTGATGATAAAGGAAAAACCTGGGAATGGAACTGGTTCATGTACATGTCAAAAACTAGCTAAAAATTTGTTAGTTTTATCATAAATAAAATTAATTATGTTAATTAAGTTCGATTGAACTTTCTGAAATTTATCGTCGCAAAAGCCTGTATTTTATGCTATAATTCTAATCGAATACAGATTTGAACGTTAAACTTTAAACCCGAAACTTTTATTCATTAAAAATAAAAATTTATCTTTGCCGGATATGACACTCATTTCAACTGACAACACTAAAAATCAAGAAATTGTAAAAAATGTTTTTACAATGTATCTTGAACAAAAAGGGCATCGCAAAACTCCTGAGCGTTATGCTATACTTCAGGAAATTTACGATAGCGAAGAGCATTTTGATATAGAAAACCTTTATATCAAAATGAAGAACAAAAACTATCGTGTGAGTAGAGCAACTTTATACAACACGATCGAGTTATTGTTAGACTGCGCATTGGTTAGAAAACATCAATTTGGGCAAAATCAGGCTTACTACGAAAAATCGTATTTCGACAAGCAGCATGATCATATTATCATGACTGATTCTGGCGAAGTAATCGAATTTTGCGATCCAAGAATTCAAACCATCAAAAAAACAATCGAAGAAATATTTGATATCGAAATTACGAATCATTCACTTTATTTCTACGGAAACAAAAAACAAAAACAATAATCCAAGAAAGGAATTATTCAAAAAATAAAAAAAAGAAAATTAACTACATTAATCAGTGGGGGAATTTAGATTGCCTCAACGCAAATTAAAACAGAATGACCGTAGATTTATTACTAGGATTACAATGGGGAGATGAAGGTAAAGGAAAAATTGTTGACGTTCTTACCTCAAATTATGATATTATTGCGCGTTTTCAAGGAGGACCAAATGCAGGACATACATTAGAATTTGACGGAATTAAGCACGTTTTAAGAACCATTCCTTCTGGAATTTTTCATAAAAAATCAGTAAATATCATCGGGAATGGTGTTGTAATTGATCCGGTAGTTTTTCAAAAAGAAATTGAAGGTTTAGCAAAATTCAACCTTGATATCAAAAACAAATTGATCATTTCAAGAAAAGCCCATTTAATTTTACCAACACACCGTTTACTTGATGCAGCTTCTGAAGCATCAAAAGGAAAAGCAAAAATTGGTTCTACTCTTAAAGGAATTGGTCCAACTTATATGGACAAAACCGGTAGAAATGGTATACGTGTTGGTGATATCGAATTAGAAGATTTTAAAGATCGTTACAGAGCTTTGGCTGACAAGCATGAAGCAATGATCGCTTTTTATGATGTTGCAATTCAATACAACTTAGCTGAACTTGAAAAAGAGTTTTTTGAAGCTATTGAAGAATTAAAAAAATTAGATTTTATTGATAGTGAAGAATATATGTACCAGGCTCAAAAAGCGGGTAAATCTATTTTATGCGAAGGAGCTCAGGGATCTTTATTAGATGTTGACTTTGGAACTTATCCTTTTGTAACTTCTTCAAATACTACTGCTGCCGGAGCTTGTACTGGTTTAGGAATTGCTCCTAACAAAATCAAAGAAGTTTACGGAATTTTTAAAGCTTACGTTACACGTGTTGGTAGCGGTCCATTCCCTACTGAACTTTTTGACGAAGTTGGTGCAACAATGGCAAGAGTTGGTAACGAATTTGGATCTGTTACAGGAAGACAAAGACGTTGTGGCTGGTTAGACCTTGTTGCTTTAAAATATGCTGTTCAGGTAAACGGAGTTACTCAGTTAATGATGATGAAAGGCGATGTTCTTTCAGGATTTGAAACTTTGAAAGTGTGTACTGAATACAACTATAAAGGACAAATTATTTCTCACTTTCCTTACAACATCGAACCGGAAAACGTGACTCCTGTTTATAAAGAATTTAAAGGATGGAAAGCAGATTTAACGGGATTGACTACTTATGATCAATTACCAATCGAGCTAAAAGAATATATCGAGTTTATTGAAAAAGAGGTTGGAGTGCCAATTAAAATTGTATCTGTTGGACCAGACAGAAAGCAAACAATAACGAAATAACAAACACTAAACGCTCTGATAACCAGGGCGTTTTTTTATACAAAACATTTCTAATTATGAAAAATCCAGAAATTAAGGTTACTGAAACCAAGTTGTTATCAGATAATTGGTATATATTAAACAAGGTAACTTTTGACTACCAAAAGAAAGATGGCACAGTAGAATCTCATATTCGTGAAGTTTATGACCGCGGAAACGGAGCTGCCATTTTATTATATAATTCGAATAAAAAAACGGTTATTCTAACAAGACAATTTCGTTTACCAACTTATCTTAACGGTAATAAAACGGGAATGATGATCGAGGTTTGCGCCGGACTTTTAGATCAGGATAATCCTGAAGAAGCTGTTATTCGCGAAACTGAGGAAGAAACAGGTTATCGTTTAACAAAAGTTCAAAAAGTAATAGAAACTTATATGTCTCCGGGTTCTGTAACAGAAATTCTGTACTTATTTGTTGGTGAATATGATCAAAGCATGAAAGTAAATGATGGCGGCGGATTAGATGCGGAACAGGAAAATATTGAAGTTTTAGAATACACTTTTGATGAAGCATATTCTATGATTGAATCTGGTGAAATTACAGATGCGAAGACTATTATGCTTTTGCAGCATGCTAAAATAAAGGGTTTGATTTAGATTTTAACATTCGATTTTAAAATTAATTTATATGAATATTTATTTCTGAAATGTTAATCAAATAAACAATTCAAAAAATTGTGTAACCGATTTAAGAAGGTAAAAAAATAACTTTACTCAACTAAAAATTCCAATTATGAGAAAGTTATATTACACATCAAATATTTTGCTTTTATTAATTTTAACTATGTTGATTTCTTGTAAAGAAAGTAAAACCACCAGAGATAATACCGAAGAAGCAAAACCGCATAAAACTATTGAATATAAAAAACCAGCTTCGTCTGTTAGTTTTCATTTTGAGAAAACAAAACAATGGCTTGAAGCTAATAAAAGCGATTCTACCAAACTTGATATTGTTTACGCCATAAACAGAACCGATAAAGCTAATTTTGCTAAAATGGATTCTGTTGTAATTCCTTCTGATTTTACCGGAGATTTACCTTATTATCTTCCGTTTCCAATTCATGTTTCAAATTTAGACAGCGTTTCAAAAGTGCTTATTTTTTCTTATCCAACGCAAACATTTGCTGCTTATGAAAACGGACAACTTGTTTATACCGGACCAACAAATATGGGTAGAAAAAAAGATCCAACACCAACCGGATTATTTTTTACCAACTGGAAAGCAGAAAAAACAACGAGTACTTTTAATGACGAATGGGACTTAAAATGGAATTTTAATATTGAGAATAAACTTGGAGTTGGTTTTCATGAATATGAATTACCTGGTTATCCGGCTTCACATTCTTGTTTGCGTTTGCTTGAAAAAGACGCCAAATATTTATACAAATGGGCTGATGAATGGATTTTGAAAGATAAGGAAAACGTAAAAGTAAAAGGAACACCGGTAATTGTTTTTGGTTCTTATCCTTTTGGCGATCCAAAACCTTGGTATGCACTGGTTAATGATGCAAAAGCATTGGATATTTCCGAATCAAATATTGAAAAAGAAACGCAGCCTTTTATTCAAAAAATTATGGATAATCAAAAAGTAAGAACAGGCGAACAGGCTGTTTCTCCATAAAAATATTGTTTTTCTACGCCAAAAAGCCAATGCAATTTTTAAAAAGATTGTGCTGGCTTTTTATTTGCAATAAAATCGAATTCTAACTTGCCTTATTTTTTATAAACTTAGGACAGAATTAAACAAAAACGGTCTTGCTTTTAAATAAATAATCTCTTAAATATTTGAGTCTAAGTTATTTTAATTTGCTATTTTCGTCTTATATATTATCACCCAATCTTACATAAAATGTCAAAAAATCTACTTTTCCTATTTTTAATGTCCGGCTTTTTTTCAATGGCGCAAAAAGCTGCAACCAATTCGCAAACTGAGACTTATACAAGTCGTAAAGAACTTTACCATATAAACTACAATCCTGATCATTGGGTAAAAAACCCGGAATCAGAAAGTTGGGATGTTGAATTTCATGATAAATACAATCTGGTAAATGCTTATTTTATTGAATATGACTATTTTATATCTGATAAAAAGCTCAAATCTACTATTGAAGATGAATATAAAGAGTTTGGAAAAGTAAAAAATCTAAAAATTTATAAGAAAAAAATAAACGCCATAACCGTAAATTACTTTGAATGTGAATTAGATTACAATGATTATCTATATAAATATCAAGGCTTTATATACAACGGAAAAGGTGGTTCTATACAAATGCAATTTGGCGCTCAGGCAGAAGCAATAGAGCAAAATCAAAATCTAATTGATGAATTAAACAATGGGATTTCGATTGTTGAATAAATAGAGAAATACCTTCAAAACATGAAAAATATACTTTTGTTTATTCTGATTTCTGTTCCTTTTTTTAATTATGGGCAATCAGATAAAATTCTTGATTTTAAAATTGCTTATTCACCGCAGGCAACGTACAGACAAGTGGTTGAACAATCATCAGAAACAGAACTTTATTATATTGCTGCCGATAGTATTTTGGAAGTTCTAAAAAGTCGTGGAGTTGAAAATCCGACCAGAGCAAAAAGTATAACATTAATAGAAAGTAATATTAAAACAGGGAAAGAAGCAAAAGATGGGAATTTTCCCGTAATTATTGAATTTCTTAAATCGACAAATTCAGAACAAAAAGCATCAATTATTCCTGATGGAACTCTTATTTACGGAAAAGCGTCTTTATCAACTATGCCTCAATTAGATTCAATTGTTTCAAAAGGCATGGATGAATCATTCAAAAAAAGCCTTCTTGAAATGATGCAAAAAACCTTTTCTCAGATTGCACTTCCTGAAAAGAAAATGAAAGTTGGAGAATCATTTTCGCAAGAAAATCCGCTCAATATTCCAATTGCCGGAATGAGTTTCGATATGCAAATAACTACTATTTATAAATTAATAAGTATTGAAAGTCAAACTGCTAATTTTGAGATTGTACAAAAATATACTGCAAACATTTCAGATCAAAAATATAATATAGAAGCCAGTGGAAATGGTAATGGAAAATTAAGATATGACATTCCAAATCATTTTGCTAATCAATATATTTTAGATATTGATCTTGTTTTTGATTTAAAACAAGATGCTTTCAGTTTGAAAGTAAATTCAAAAAGTGGTTTTAATCAAACAGTTCAAATCACCAAAAATTAAATAAAAAAAGGCATAAGAAACTAAATCTTATGCCTTTTGTTTTATAAGGAAAGCTAAAAATTATCTTGAATAATTTGGAGCTTCTTTTGTAATAGTAACATTATGCGGGTGACTTTCTGTAATTCCGCTTGACGTGATTCTAACAAAACGTCCGGTTTCCTGTAAAGTCGGAATATCTTTTGAACCACAGTATCCCATTCCGGCACGAAGACCTCCAATAAACTGAAGCATACTTTCGTTTAATTCTCCTTTGTAAGGAACTCGTCCAACAATTCCTTCGGGAACTAATTTTTTAACATCGTCTTCAACATCCTGAAAGTAACGATCTTTTGAGCCGGTTTGCATCGCTTCAACAGATCCCATTCCGCGGTATGATTTGAATTTTCTTCCTTCAAAAATAATAGTTTCTCCCGGAGATTCTTTTGTTCCTGCTAATAATGAACCTAACATTACACAATCAGCACCTGCAGCAATTGCTTTAGGAATATCTCCTGTATAACGAATTCCACCATCTGCAATAACCGGAACTCCCGTTCCTTTAATCGCTGCAGCTACTTCAAGAACTGCAGAAAATTGAGGAAAACCAACACCTGCAACGATACGTGTTGTACAGATAGAACCGGGACCAATTCCTACTTTTACACCATCGGCACCATTGGCAACTAAATATTTAGCAGCTTCCGGAGTTGCAATGTTTCCAACAATTACATCAATATTTGGGAATTTTGTTTTTATTTGTTTTAGTGTATTTACCACACCTTCTGTATGTCCGTGAGCTGTATCGATAATGATTGCGTCTACACCTGCAGCAACTAATGCTTCGGCTCTTTGCACTGCATCGCCAGTAACTCCAATGGCTGCGGCAACTCTTAAACGACCATAAATATCTTTATTTGCAATTGGTTTTTGAGTTAATTTGGTAATATCTCTAAAAGTAATTAAACCAACTAATTCGTTATTTGCATTTACAACCGGTAATTTTTCGATTTTGTGTCCTTGTAAAACTACTTCGGCTTGTTCTAGTGAAGTTCCTTCGGCAACAGTAACTAAGTTTTTACTTGTCATTACCTCGATGATTGGTCTTGCTCCGTTTTTTTCGAAACGTAAATCACGGTTTGTAACAATTCCTTTTAAAATTCTGTTTTCATCAACGATTGGAATTCCGCCAATTCCGAATTCTTTCATGGCATTTTTTGCATCTGCAATGGTTGAATTCATTGGCAAAGTTACCGGATCGATAATCATTCCTGCTTCTGCACGTTTTACTTTTCTAACCTTCGCCGCTTGTTGCTCGATGGTCATATTTTTATGTAAAACACCAATCCCGCCTTCTTGCGCCATAGCGATTGCCATTGCACTTTCGGTAACGGTATCCATAGCAGCTGATACTATTGGAACGTTTAGTGTTATGTTTCTTGAAAATTTTGATTTGATACTCACTTCGCGAGGAAGCACATTCGAGTAGTTAGGTACTAATAATACATCATCGTAAGTTAAACCTTCGCCGATGATCTTGGAGTTGTGTGCTATCATGTTGCAATTTCTAGTTGAATTGCGTGCAAATATAATGAATAAATTGGAAACTTGAATACTAACTTTTTCTTAATTTTCTGTGTACGAGAAAGTTCTTACAAATAAATATGATCCAAAATTGAAATTCCAAATTCGAAATCCTGCTGTTTTTTTCACCATATAAGCTATATAAGTAAATCTAAAATTGAAGCTGCTGAATAAGTCTTGCTCTTTTTTTTACGCATAATTAATTTATGATTTACCGTAAAATAATATGAACTTATATGGTGAAAAATTTAATCTTTAGAATCAGGAAAAATAAAATTTAAGCCGAATTGAAATGCGATACTATTGGCCTTCGAAACATCTTTATACTCAAAAACATTATCGACGAGAGCATAAATATTAAATTTTCCAATGGTTCCCGAAAGCCCCAATCCGATATTTGTATGAGAATAAGCATCAAAAGTATAAGTGGCTTTGACATCTAATTTTTCGAAAATACTTCGTTGGTAAAAAGCCGTTACTGCCACAAAAGGTTCTCTTGGCATGCTCATTATAAACAATTGTCCTCCAACAGCATTCATGTATTTACGTTTAACGGATCCTTTGCAATTACAATCATCTCCAAATCGTGATTCTCCAAAAGAATATTGAATAGAAGAATAAAATTTTACAGGTCGCCAGGTGGTGTATTTGTTATAAAGTGTATCGCGCGGAATGGCTTTGTCAAACTCATCAAATACATTTTCGGGATCATCTGTAGTATCAAAATTTGGATTGACGCCGTTATAAGTGTATTGCCCTTTATAGGTTAATGTTTCGATATCTTTTGTATGGGTTATAAAACCAAAATCGACAATACTTGCTGTAAATTGAAGATTTTCTTTAAAATAATACGTAAGTCCGGCATCTAAACCAAGACCTAAACTTCCGTTGAAGAAAGTATTATTGGCGATATCTTTGGCAATATTTCCGTCGTATTCGTCTTTTGTAAAACTGGAAATTCCGGATGTTTTAAGTTCTAAATTTGACGAAATTACCTGATTGTAAATATTTGGCGTTCCTATGTTTTGACCTGTATAAATAAAGCCTGAATTTTTGGTAGATGTGGCGTTTGCACCGCTTGAATAAATTTTAGCGCGACCGCCTAAAACCAGTTTTTCGCTCATTTTTTTATGAAGTCCGATATGAAATACCGACAGCACTTCGGCCCTCAGATTTAAATCCGCCAGATTGAAGGATTTACCAATGTGATTTTGATTTCCGTCTAATGCTAAAACGGCAAGATCTTTTGGCATATAAAGCAAAAAATCAAATTCCTGATAAGCACCAAATGAAATATAGGTATTGCTTTTTTCGCCCCCAATTCTAAATCCGCCAGAAAATAATTCGAGTTGCTGATTGATTTGTGTTTTATCATTACTGGAAGATTTATTGATAATATTGCGGACTTTGTCATTAAAATCTACTCCATTATTCGCAAATAAATCATACGCAGAAAAACTGCTCGAACCTAAATTTGCCGAAACTCCGGATAATAACGGAATCCCGAAATAATATTTATATGAAACGTCAGCACCCGGATTTACAAGTAATGACTGCGGAATTGCCGTAAAATTATATAAGACTTCTTTGTTTTGAGAAAAACAAGCAAGCTGAAAAGTAATAACCAGAAATATGCAAATTTTTCTCATTCGATTTCCATATAAACAGTTGCACTTGAATGTAATTTTAAATTACCTACACTATTTTGATTCAAAGGAGGTCCTGACGCAATCCTGACTATAAAACCAATTTTAGTAGCTTGTTTTAAAATATCTAATCTTTGATTTTCAAATACTTCCGGTGGATATTTAATAATATTTGAACCTCCGGTATAAGCGGGAATTTGAAAAGTTGAAGTATCAAGAATTTCATTACTATCGTTAAGGAGTATTATTGCAACAGAAAATGCCCTGTTTATCGTGTTTTCAATCTCAAAATTAAATTCGGCTTTTTTTAGATGTTTATTAAAAAACTTATTTTTTAATACATCAAAACCATCAACATCAAAGGCGATTTGTCCTTCTCCGTTGTCAATAATTTTATTTGCAGGAAGATCAAAATAAGCCAGATTTGCTACAAAAACAGGTTCTAACTTTAAATCTTTAACCTGATCGAAATCTAAATCACTCGAACAGGAAAAAAATAAAGATGCTGCAATTAAAACTTTCGAAACGCTGTTGATGAAGTTTAATTTCATGGTTAAAATATCTTTTGGATAATAAGAAACAACGTTGATTTACTGAGTCTTATTATTCATGAGTAGTAAATGTACTACTTTTTTTAATGATATTTTCCAAATAATTTTGAAGCTTCGTTATAGGCACTTTCAAAGCTTAATGAATTTAATCCTGTCGTTTTTTTATTGGATGTAAAATAAGAAATCAGCTTTTCTGTTGGCATATTTCCAGTCAGTTTATCCGTTGCCATCGGGCAGCCGCCAAAACCCTGAATTGCGCCATCAAAACGAGTACAGCCTGCTTTTGATGCGGCTTCAATTTTTTCGAACCAGCTATTTGGTGTGGTGTGCAAATGTGCACCAAATTCGATTTGAGGATATTTTGGAATTAAATTCGAAAAAAGATAGGTAATAACTTCGGGCGTCGAGCTGCCAACTGTATCAGAAAGTGATAAAATTTTCACGCCCATTTTGGAGAGTTTCTCCGTCCACTCGCCTACAATTTCAACATTCCACGGATCTCCGTACGGATTTCCAAAACCCATTGAAAGATAGGTTACGACTTCTTTGTTTTTTTTATCGGCAATTTCAAGAATTTCTTCAAGTGTAATTAAAGATTCTGCGATTGTTTTGTGCGTATTTCGCATCTGGAAATTCTCAGATATAGAAAAAGGAAAACCTAAATATTGAATCGGTTCGTGTTCTGATGCTAATGCCGCGCCTTGTGTATTGGCAATTATAGCCAATAATTTACTGGTGGTTTGCGACAAGTCAAGCTGCGCCAAAACTTCGGCTGTATCCTGCATTTGCGGAATCGCTTTTGGAGATACAAAACTCCCGAAATCAATAGTATCAAAACCCACTCTAAGCAAAGCTTGTATGTATGAAACCTTATTCTTGGTTGGAATAAAAGTTTTGATACCCTGCATGGCATCCCGCGGACATTCGATAATTTTGATTTCTTTATTCAAAGCTTATTCTTTTGTGAATGCTAAGTTAGCTTCTTTTTTAAAGAAATAAAAGATAATAATTTCTTAAATCATAGTATTACGCAATATGGTAATAATGCAAAATATTACCAAAAAGTGTAATAATTATATATATTACCAAAAAACGTAATAATACACATTATTACCAAAAAGTGTAATAATTAAAAAATATTATATATATTTGTAATATAAAGTTTATTTATTTTTAATTATATTTGAATATTATGACGAGCGTAATTACAGGTGACATAATTGGTTCAAGACAGCAAAAATCTAAAAACTGGGTCGAAGGTTTAAAGAAAATTTTATCTCCTTTTGGAAAAACGCCAAGTCAATGGGAGGTTTACCGCGGAGATGAGTTTCAGATAGAAATAAAAAATCCTGAAGAAGCTTTATTGACGGCTATTTTGGTAAAAGCTAGTCTAAAGGCTATAAAATTAGACGCCAGAATGAGTATTGGTTTTGGAGAAAAAACGCATAATGCAAAGAAAATATCCGAAAGTAACGGCTCTGCTTTTATAAACTCAGGAGAACTTTTTGAAACTTTAAAAAAACAAAAAGTGACTTTAGCCATACGAACGGGCGATGAAATTATAGATGAAAGAATGAATCTGATGATTCAGCTCGCTTTGACATTTATGGATAATTGGCTGGCACAATCGGCAGAAGCTGTTGTTGTTGCTATAGAAAACCCTGGTTTATCGCAGGAAGAACTGGGACAAAAATTAGGCATTAATCAGGCTGCGGTGAGCCGAAGACAAAAACGTGCCCAGTATGATTTGGTTATGAATTTAGATCGTTATTTTAGAACACAAATAAAACAACTTACAACGCCATGATTTTATTTATAAAACTACTTTTAGCACATTTATTAGGCGATTTTATATGGCAGCCAAACGCTTGGGTTGCTGATAAAGAAGCAAAAAAACATAAAAGTATTTATTTATATCTTCATATTTTGCTTCACGGAGTTTTGGCAGCCATATTGGCGGGAGAAATTCAGTTTATACCGTATGCTGTTTTAATCGCGGTTTCGCACGGAATTATCGATTTAATCAAATTACATTTTCAAAAAAGCAAAACAAAACGTACGTGGTTTATTGCAGATCAAATCGCTCATGTTTTGGTCTTAATTGCAATTGTATTATGCTATCAAAACGAAACCATCAATTTTCTTTGGTTCGATAATCAATTCTGGATTTTTATAACCGGATTTTTATTGATTACAAAACCAACTTCTATTTTCATCAAAACCATCATTTCGATATGGAGTCCTGAAACCGAAAATAGTAATCAGGACAATTCTCTTGCCAATGCAGGAAATTATATTGGTATTCTGGAACGTTTGTTTGTATTCGGTTTTATCTTAACCGGACATTTTGAAGCGATTGGCTTTTTATTGGCTGCAAAATCTATTTTTAGGTTTGGAGATTTAAAAGAAGCCAAAGACCGAAAACTTACCGAATATGTTTTAATTGGTACTTTAATCAGTTTTGGTGTCGCAATAACTATCGGGCTTCTTGTGCAAACGCTGCTTTTACAATTGTTTTAAAATCTTTTTGTTGATTGCTTTTATCAACGCCGGACCTTCATAAATAAAACCTGTATACAATTGCACTAAACTTGCGCCTGCATTTATTTTTTCAATGGCATCTTCGGCAGAATGTATTCCTCCTACTCCAATAATTGGGAATGCTTTATTACTTTTTTCAGAAAGAAAACGAATCACTTCTGTAGAACGTTTCGTTAATGGTTTTCCGGATAATCCTCCCATTTCAGATTGATTTTGCGATTGTAATCCCTCTCTTGAAATCGTAGTGTTTGTTGCAATTACACCCGCAATTTGGGTTGTTTTTACAATATCAATAATATCCAGTAATTGTTCGTTTGTTAAATCCGGAGCAATTTTTAAAAGAATTGGTTTTACTTTTTGAGTGCTTGTTTTTTGTTTTTCTACATTTCTGTTTTGCAAAGTCTGCAACAAAGCTGTTAAAGGCTCTTTATCTTGTAAAGCTCTTAAATTTGGTGTATTTGGCGAACTCACATTTACCACAAAATAATCCACGTGATCGAACAAAGCATCAAAACAAATGATATAATCGTCAACGGCATTTTCGTTTGGCGTTACTTTATTTTTTCCAATATTTCCTCCAATTAAAACTCCTGAATTCTTTTTTAAGCGTTGTACAGCTTCCAGAACTCCGCCGTTATTAAAACCCATTCGGTTAATAATTGCCTGATCTTCTTTTAAACGGAACAAACGCTTTTTAGGATTTCCTTCCTGGCCAACGGGAGTTACAGTTCCTATTTCGATAAAACCAAAACCAAAATGCGAAAGTTCCTTATACAACTTGGCGTCTTTGTCAAATCCTGCCGCAAGTCCAACCGGATTTTTAAATTTTATTCCAAAAACTTCACGTTCTAAACGCGCATCTTTTACTTCGTAAATTGATTTTATTATTGCCGAAACTCCAGGGATTTTTGATATGAATTTAACAAATGAAAAAGTAAAATAATGTACTTCTTCCGGATCAAACCAAAAAAGTATCGGGCGAATTATCAATTTATACATAAGAGTTGTTGTGTTATTTTTTCGGTTGCAAATTTAATTATAATACTTGAAAATGGCTCTTTTTTATAAGAATGATTTTTTTAACGTTGCAAATTATAAAATGAAACAATGTCAAGTCTTTCAATATCTCTTTTAGATCTTTTAATAGCTAATTTTGAATCACTTAATAAATATTAAGAAAATTCTTGTTTCACAACAATCATAATTATTTGATTTTAAAGCCAATGTACATCATCAATAGAATCATAAATCACTTAAAAAAATATCTGCCGGCGATTTTGTTGTTATTGAGTATTTCGGGATTTTCACAACAAATAAAAGATACGACCAAACTAATTCATTTTAGATATGGCGAAAAAGGAATTGAATTGCGAACGAATGATAATAAATTTCTTTTTCAATTGCAGAGCCGTTTACAATTTCGGTTTTCAACGCCAAATGATCAGGATCCGCTTACTTATGATGATTATAGTCAGGATAAACAAACGACTTTTAAAATCAATAGAGCAAGATTAAAGGTTGGCGGTCATGCTTTTGAACCTTGGCTGAATTATTATTGGGAATATGAATTGAGTCAGTCCAATTTGCTTGATTTTAGAATCATGGTCGAAAAATACAAATGGATTAGTTTAAAAGTGGGTCAATGGAAGGTAGAATTTACGCGGGAACGTTTTATCAGCAGCGGCGAACAACAAACCGTAGACAGATCTTTAATTAATCGTCCGTTTACAGTCGATCGGCAAATGGGTGTTGAAATATACGGGCATCTTAAAGGAAAAGGAATTGCTGATTTTAATTATTGGGCGGCAGCTTTAACAGGAACCGGGCGAGGAAATACTTCAAACGACGACAATAACTTAATGTATTTTGGCCGCGCGCAATGGAATTTTCTGGGAAGATTTCTTGATTTTGAAGGAAGTGATTTAGAATTTCATAAAAAACCAACGCCAATTATTGCTTTTTCGGCCGTTACAAACCGAAGCCCGTACACTCGGTTTTCGCAATCAGGCGGTGGTTATTTAGATGGTTTTGAAGATGGCGCGCCAGGGCAATATCGCGTAAATCAATGGAATATTGAAACTGCTTTTATGTATCGCGGGTTTTCATGGCAAAGTGAATGGCATACCAAAGAAATCATTGATAAACTGGATAATAATGAAACCACTATTATGAAAGGATATTATGCTCAGGCCGGTTATTTTTTTCATAATGTATTTGCCTGGTGGCCAAAAAAACTGGAAATGGCAGGAAGATACGCCACTTACCGTCCGGATAATGCTATTAGGGATAATTTGCAAAATGAATCTACAGTTGCGTTTAACTGGTTTTTTAGCGGTCATAAAAACAAACTAACAACAGAGTTCAGCTATTTTGATTATCAGGATAAAACGTTACCGCTGGCTCAGGGATGGCGTTTTAGAATACAATGGGATATTTCATTATAAGACAGAAACCAAAGTATATGCTACTTATTATCAGATATATATACCGAACAAAACTCAAAATGAATTTTGTTTTTTTAAATAATTCTTAATTTTTTTTAATAATTTTAATATCCATAAAAGACTGAAAATGAAAAGTATAAAAAAGATTCTTAGAAAAATTGCGCTTGTATGTTTAATGGGATCAATTTTCATGATTTCTATTGAAAGTATAGCGCAAAGACATGGCGGTGGCGGTATAAATCGACCTGGCGGAGGTGCAACAAGACCCGCAGTACAAAGACCTGCAACGCAAACCAGACCGGGTTCTAATAATTCAGGAATTAAAAAACCTGCCAATAAAGTTACAAGACCGGCAACAACTACCAATTCAAAAGCCGGAAATAGAAATACAAACAGAAACTCAGCAACCAGAAACAGCAATAATAATATTGGTAACAGAAACACGAATATTAGCGGAAATACGGTTAACAGAAACAATGTAAATATCAATGTAAACAATAGTGTACATGTTCGCAACAATCGTAATACCGTTGTAAGACCGGAGTTAGACCTTACGTTCGCCCTCCTTATGTATACGGTGGTTATCGCTATCGCGCTTACAATCCTTATTTCTTTCATCCTTACAGACCTTTTTATTGGGGACCGGTTTGGCATCCGTGGGGCTTTTTTGCGGCTACTTTGGCCGTTACAGCCATAGTGATAAGCGTTGAAAGTACGCAGTATCATTATGATCAAGGAGTTTGGTATACCCCAACAAGCGGAGGTTATACCGCTGTACCTGCGCCAGTTGGCGGAACTGTAAACAATATTCCGAGTGGTGCAGAAACAGTAAATACCGGAACTGTCAATAATTATTATTACGGTGGAACTTATTATGAAAAAGATGGAAGCAGCTATAAAGTCGTTGCTCCAACTGCAGGAACTGTGGTCGATAATTTACCCGAAGGCGGTGAAGAAGTGACCATAGGAGATGTAAAATATGTAAAATTTGGAGAAACATATTACCAACCCGTTCAGGTTGACGGCAAAGATAAATACGAAGTTGTTCAGGTTGAGGAAGATAAATAACGAAATTATTTATTTTATTTACCCTATAGAATTAATAGAATAATTTTTTAACTTTGACCTAATTTTACTGCTTAGTAATTACTTTCAAATTAAAACTTGATCCTCATGAAAAATAAAAGGTATTGGATATTTGCCATATTAGCCATTTCGATAATTTCTATTGCATTTGGTTACACGAAGCTTATTCCGAAAGAAAAAAATGAAAAAATAGCAGCAAAAGATTGTACCGAAACTCCGCATGCAACTGGCGAATCTGTTTTTAAACCAACAATAGAAAATAAAAATAAGCCTTTGGGCAAAGCACCTAAAGGAATGGTTTGGATTCCGGGTGGAGAATTCTCTATGGGAAGCAATGTTGAAGACGAAAGTTTATGCAGCATAAAAGGCATCACAAAAGATGCAGCACCAATTCACAGAGTGTATGTTGATGGTTTTTTTATGGATCAAACCGAAGTAACAAACGAACAATTTGCAGCTTTTGTAAAAGCAACAGGTTATGTAACGCTGGCAGAAAAAAAACCAACTCACGAAGAATATCCTGATGCTCCATTAGAAAATTTAATAGCCGGATCTGCAGTTTTTACCCCTACGCCGGCAAGTGTAAATTTAAATAATTATATGCAATGGTGGACTTATGTTGCCGGTGCCGACTGGAGACATCCTGAAGGACCAATGAGTTCTATAATTGGCAAAGAGAAATATCCTGTTGTACAGGTTTCTTATGATGATGCCGCTGCCTATGCAAAATGGGCAGGCAAAAGATTACCAACTGAGGCTGAATGGGAATTTGCAGCCCGCGGAGGAAAATCAGGACAATTGTATGCATGGGGAAATAACTTAAAACCTAAAGGAAAATTTCAGGCTAATATCTATCAGGGACATTTTCCTATTGAAAAAGGCGATACAGGCGAAGATGGTTATATTGGTATTGCACCAACTGCCAAATTTGAACCTAATTCTTACGGTCTTTATGATATTGGCGGAAATGTCTGGGAATGGACAAACGATTGGTACACTCCTGATTATTATACTATTTTAAGTGAAAGCGGACAAGTAACCAAAAATCCAAAAGGCGCCGAAAAAGCTTATGATCCTGCAGAACCGGGATTGCTTAAAAAAGTACAACGCGGCGGATCATTTTTATGTACAGATCAATATTGCTCGCGTTATATGGTTGGCACCAGGGGAAAAGGCGATTATCAATCTCCGGCAAATCATATTGGTTTTAGATGTGTGCAATGATTTTTTTAGCACAAATTAATTAAAATATAAAATCCAATTTCATGAATTAATTCTTGAAATTGGATTTTTAAGTTTTAAGCAAACAATTAAAATTCGTGAGTTCGTGGCGAACTTTTTTATCTTTAAACCCCTTAATAATTGTTTATATTTGCTAAAAAATAAAGAAATGCAGCATATTATAGATCGTTTTATCAGTTATGTAACAATTGATACTGAATCAGACCCAAATTCACAAACTACACCAAGCACAGAAAAACAATGGAATCTTGCCAATAAATTAGTCGAAGAACTAAAAACAATTGGTTTGCAAGATGTCACTATAGACGATAAAGCGTATATCATGGCTACTTTACCAAGTAATGTTGAACACGAAGTGCCTGTAATTGGTTTTGTTTCGCATTTTGATACTTCGCCGGATTTTAGCGGAGCTAATGTAAAACCTCAAATTATTGAAAACTACGATGGAAAAGATATTGTTTTAAACGCTGAAAAAAACATCATTTTATCCCCAAATTACTTCAAAGATTTATTGCAGTATAAAGGACAAACCATTATTACTACAGACGGAACAACTTTGCTTGGCGCTGATGATAAGGCCGGAATTACAGAGATTGTTTCTGCAATGGAATATTTAATTCAGCATCCTGAAATTAAACATGGAAAAATCAGGATTGGTTTTACTCCCGATGAAGAAATTGGTCGCGGCGCACATCATTTTGATGTGGAGAAATTTGGTGCTCAATGGGCTTATACGATGGACGGAAGCCAGATTGGTGAATTAGAATACGAAAATTTTAATGCCGCCGGAGCTAAAATTACCTTTAAAGGAAAAAGCGTTCATCCTGGTTATGCAAAAGGAAAAATGATCAATTCGATGTTGATTGCAAATGATTTCATCAACGAACTTCCGAAAGGTGAAACACCTCAGGAAACAAAAGGATATGAAGGATTTTTTCACGTTCATCATTTAACGGGAAGTATTGAAGAAACCGTTTTGGAACTGATTATTCGTGATCACAACAAAATCAAATTTGAAAAAAGAAAAGATTTAATTGGAAAAATTGCCAAAAAAATCAATAAAAAATTCGCCAGACAATTTGGTGAAGATATTGTAACCGCCGAAGTAAAAGATCAGTATTACAATATGAAGGAAAAAGTGCTTCCGGTAAAACATATTGTTGATATTGCCGAAAAAGCAATGCGAGAACTGAATATAAAACCGATCATTAAACCTATTCGTGGCGGAACTGACGGTTCGCAATTGTCATATATGGGATTACCGTGCCCGAATATTTTTGCGGGTGGACATAACTTTCATGGAAAATATGAATATGTTCCTGCCGAAAGCATTCAAAAAGCAACAGATGTTATTGTGAAGATTGCAGAATTAACAGCAACTCCGGGCATTTTTGATACAACTGAAAAACCTAAAGGAAAAAGATAAATTGGAGCCGAATTCTGATAAAAAACACGTTTGGGACAAAATCAATAAGTGGGAAGAAGAACTTCTTTTCCTGAAATCAATTATTGACAAAACGGAACTGGTTGAAACCATAAAATGGGGCGGTCCTATTTATGTTTACAACAAAAGAAATGTTATTGGAATTGGTGGTTTTAAAGATCATTTTGCCATTTGGTTTTTGAATGGCGTATTTTTAAAAGATGAAAAAAAGAAACTCATTAACGCTCAGGAAGACAAAACAAAATCTATGCGCCAATGGCGTTTTACTTCAAAAGAAGAAATAAACGAGAAAGAAGTTCTTGAATATATTCTAGAAGCAATAGAAAACGAAAAGCAGGGTAAAATCATTAAACCTTCAAAAAAAGAAGCCATAGTTTCTGAACTTCTCCAAAAAGAAATGGATAAAAATCCGGCTTTAGCAGAAGCTTTTCAAAAGTTTAGTCCTTATAAACAATACGAGTTTTTAGAATACGTAGAAACTGCAAAACAGGAAAAAACCAAACTATCCAGAATCGAGAAAATAATCCCGATGATTTTGAATAATGTTGGATTGAATGATAAATACAGGTAGAATTACGTCCTTGCGAGGAATGAAGCAACCTCACGAAGTATTATTACACATTGTAACCATAATTTTGTCATTTCGACGGAGGAGAAATCACACTAGGTGATCGACAATGATTATCGACAATCCTTATGGAGTTTCTCGTGTGATTTCTCCTTTCGTCGAAATGACAAAATCGTATACTTTAAACCAAAAAAAATCCCAAATTCCATTTATTAGAATTTGGGATTATATTTTTATTATAATTTCTAAAAAAATTAAGCTTTTTTATTCAAAGCAGCGCTCATTTCCATAGAAATAGCTGAACGTTCAATTTTTAATTTTCCAGACATTGTTTCGATAACTGCACTTGTTTCTGCAAGCTCAACCACTTTACCGTGAAAACCACTTTTAGTAATTATTTTGTCACCTATTTTTAGGGTGCTTTCAAATTCTTTTTCGTTTTTTGCTCTTTTTTGTTGTGGTCTGATCATAAAGAAATAGATCACTACAAACATTAATAGAAATGGCGCAAATTGCGTTAATTGTCCCATAATTTAAATTCTGTTTTTGATTTGATTTATTATTAATATTTTGTTCTTACATCAAACCTCTTCCTACTTTCACCATCTTTTTGTTGGCTTCAAGTTCTTTTACAAGGTTATCTAAAATTCCGTTGATAAAAATACTACTTTTTGGTGTAGAATACTCTTTTGCAATTTCTAAATATTCGTTAAGAGTTACTTTTACTGGAATTGATGGGAATTTTAAAAATTCGCAAATTGCCATTTTCAAAATAATCGTATCAATTTCGGCAATTCTTTCACTGTCCCAGTTTGGTGTTTTATCATCGTATTCTTTTGCCAAAATCGATTCGTTTAAAACTGTTCTTCTGAACAAATCTTTTGCAAAATCTTTATCTTCAACATCTTTATACAATTTTGGCACTCTAAAATCGTCCGGATCTTCCGTTTTAATTGCTTTTAATTGTTTAACAATATGTGTATTTACAACCGGAATATCATCAACCCAGGTTAATTTATCATCTTCTAAATACTCATATAATTTTTCATTCGGAACAATAACTTCTGCAAACAAATCGATTATAAATTGTCTGTCTTCTTCAAAAGTATTTTTTGTTGTGCTCATGTATTTTACATACAAATCGCTCGCTTTAATATCATTTAAAAGTAAAATGATATAATCATCATTTAATGACCAATTGTTGATTTTACGATTTTCTAAAGCAATACTAAGTGAATTACTTTCGGCAAGAAGTTGAAAAATTTTGTTTTTGATAAATTTTTCATTCGGATTACGTTCTGCAGCAGTTGCAAGATGTTTTTTGCTTGAAAGATGTAAAAAAACAGATTCTTTTTTGCAAATTTCAATCAATGAAGAAAGCATTATAAGATATAAATCCTGAATATTGTCAATGCTGTAAAAAAGAAACTTCTCTTCTTTTTCCATATTGTCAGAACCGCTTTGATGCATTGCATAAATGGATTGCATTACTTTAACGCGTATGTGTCTTCTATTTACCACCTTGTAAGAACATTTAAAAATTAGTCTGCAAAATTAAGGATTTCAATCCTTATATTAAAATTTATTCGTAAAAAAGCTGTTGTTTTTAGTCACAGTTCTCAGTCGCAGTATTCAGTGATGTCGAAACCAATTAAAAAGTCGCAGTTTTCAGTCTCAATATTCAGTCTAAGCAAATAAAAAAAGTCTCAGTCTTCATTTTCAAAACTGAAAACTGAGACTGAGACTGAATACTGAGACTGTAAACTATTGTAGTAAACTAATAACTATTTCTTAGCCGCATTTTCAATTTTTCTCAAATCGATACGATTTTGAGCAATTGTAAGAGCAGCTTTGTGTGTTGTCATTCCGTTTTTCACGGCGTAATCGATAATTTCTAAAGTTGTGTTGTAGATATTTTCGGTTTTGCTCATGATTTCAGCTTTACCATAATGCTCTAATTCAGCATAAACATTGATAATTCCACCAGCATTGATCAAGAAATCCGGAGCATATAAAATACCTCTTTCCTGTAATCTAGCTCCGTGAACATTTTCATCAGCTAATTGGTTGTTGGCAGCACCAGCAATTACTTTAGCTTTAATTTTGTTTACTGTATTGTCATTAATTGTTGCTCCCATTGCACATGGCGCATAAATATCAACATTTGCACTGTATAAATCTTCACCCGTATAAATTGTTGCATTATACTTTTGGGCAACTTCGTATAATTTTTCTTCGTTGATATCGGCAATTGTAACGATCGCTCCTTCTTTAGTCAAATATTCTACTAAAGCTTCACCAACGTGACCAATTCCCTGAACCAAAACTTTTTTACCGTCTAAAACATCAGAACCAAACTGACTTTTTGCAGCCGCTTTCATTCCTAAATAAACACCGTAAGCTGTTATCGGAGAAGGATTTCCAGATCCGCCTCTTTCTTCAGAAATTCCTGTAACATAAGGCGTTACATCTCTTACAGTATCCATGTCTTTAGTTTCCATTCCAACATCTTCTGCAGTAATATATCTTCCGCTTAAAGAGTGAACAAATTCACCAAACTTACGCATCAATTCAGGTGTTTTCTGCGTTTTAGCATCACCAATAATTACCGCTTTACCACCACCAATATTAAGTCCCGTAATAGCCGATTTATAAGTCATACCTCTGGAAAGACGCAAAACGTCGTTTAAAGCTTCCCATTCCGTATTATAATTCCACATTCTGGTTCCTCCTAAAGCTGGTCCCATAACTGAATTATGAATACCAATAATTGCTTTTAAACCTGTATCTTTGTCATTGCAAAAAACAATTTGTTCGTGATCGTCAAAAGATAATTGACCAAAAACAGGATCCATTTTTTGAAGTTCTTTTCCAGTTGCGAAAGTTGCATCCATAGCGCTAGTATTTATTAGTTATAAATTATGAATTTGTCAAAAAGACTTCTCAAACTTAATGAAAAAATACACTTGTGCTAATTTTTTATCTTTAAAATAACAATTATACAATAAATTTATTTTGATTTAATTGCATATTATTATACTTTTAATTAAGAATAATTCACAAAATCAAAACAATACTATATTGAATCTCTTAAAAAAATGAAAGAATTAAGCTATTTAAATAAATATTTTATTAAATATAAATACAGTTTTTCCTTTGGAATTTTAACAACTATAATCGCACAAATATTTTTCTTATTCACTCCAAAACTCGTAAGTCACTCTTTTAACGTTATCGAGCGGTTCTTAAAATTATCTGATGCCGACCAAAAATCTGCTATTATTATTAACTATTACAAGCAGGATTTAATTCATAATGTACTGTTAATCATTGGTAGTGCGATTGTTGCGGGTTTTCTAACTTTTTTAATGCGTCAGACTTTAATTGTAATGTCGCGTCATATTGAATTTGATTTAAAAAACGAGGTTTTCAAACAATATGAAAATCTTTCGCAAAATTTCTACAAACAAAACCGTACGGGCGATTTGATGAACCGTATTAGTGAAGACGTTTCTAAAGTGCGAATGTATGTTGGTCCGGCGGTAATGTACACTATTAACACTTTTATACGTTTTGCAATCGTTATTATATATATGTATAATGTATCACCTTTATTGACTTTATACACTATTTTGCCGTTACCAATTTTGTCTTATTGTATTTTTAAACTGAGTTCTGAAATCAATAAACGAAGTACCACTTTCCAACAATATTTATCTAAAGTTTCGAGTTTTTCGCAGGAAATATTTTCCGGAATTCGGGTTATAAAAGCATATTCACTAGAAAATCAGCATCAAAATAATATGGTGGCTCTTGCCGATGAAAGCAAAAAGAAAAGCTTGGATTTAGCCAAAGTTCAGTCCCTCTTTGGCCCTTTGATGATTGCTCTTATCGGAATCAGTAATTTGGTTGTAATATATTTTGGAGGTGTAATGTACATCAACGGAACAATTTCGAATATTGGTACTATTGCAGAGTTTATTTTATATGTAAACATGCTTACGTGGCCGGTTGCTTCTTTAGGTTGGGTTTCATCAATGGTTCAGGAAGCAGAAGCATCTCAAAAACGTTTAAATGAATTTTTGAAAATTGAACCGGAAATTAAAAACAAAAACGAAAATCCATCCGATATTCAAGGTTCAATTGCCTTCGAAAATGTGAGTTATACCTATGAAGATACAAATATTAAAGCCTTAAAAAATGTAACTTTTACGGTAAAAAAAGGAGAAACTCTTGCCATTTTAGGAAAAACGGGTTCCGGAAAATCTACCATATTATCATTGATTTCTCGCTTGTACGATGTATCGGAAGGAAAAATTACAATTGACGAGGAAGAAATAAGCACTTTAAACTTAAATGATTTGCGTAATAATATTGGAATTGTGCCTCAGGATGCTTTCTTATTTTCGGATACAATTAAAAATAATATAAAATTCGGAAATCAGAATGCCAGCGATGAAGAAGTAATTGAAGCTGCCAAAAGTGCTGTGGTTCATGATAATATCATTGCTTTTAACAAACAATACGATACTATTTTAGGAGAAAGAGGCATCACACTTTCGGGCGGACAAAAGCAGCGTGTATCTATTGCGAGGGCGATTATTAAAAACCCTGCTATTTTACTTTTTGACGATTGTTTGTCTGCCGTTGACACTGAAACTGAGGAAACGATATTGAATAATTTATTCGAAATTTGTAAAGATAAAACTACAATAATTGTCAGTCATCGGGTTTCTTCGGCTAAGAATGCCGACAAAATAATCATTCTGGAAGATGGTAAAATAATACAACAAGGCTCTCATAATCAATTAATAAATCAGGATGGCTACTATTCATCGTTATATTTAAAACAACTTTCAGAAAAAGAATTACTTTAATTGTTGTGTAATCGATAATTTTTTATGATTTTTGATTACTATTAATTCCAAAAATGATAGAACGTATTATGAGAGAAAATGACATGTTAGAAAAAGAAGAGATTTTTTCTAAAGTATTACGAGCAGGAAGAAGAACTTATTTCTTTGATGTGAGAGCTACTAAAGCAGACGATTATTATATCACTATTACAGAAAGTAAAAAATTTACCGAAGAAGACGGTTCTTTTCATTTTAAAAAACACAAAATTTACTTGTACAAGGAAGATTTTGGTGCTTTTGCCGAAATACTTGAAGAAATGACTTCATATGTCTTGAACCACAAAGGCGAAGAAGTAATCTCTGAAAGACATCAAAAAGATTTTAAAAAAGAATATGGTTCTGATAAACCCGAAGGTCAAAGATCTAGCTTTACAGATATCGATTTTGACGATATTTAGTCCAATATAACTTTTTAAAAAGTACGAGTCCAATATGTCCAGCATTTTGGACTTTTTTTATATATTTAGTTAAGTGTTAGAAGTTATGAGTTAGGCGTTAAATGCGAAATATCTAATATCTTAAAACTTAATTAACTCTAAATATTTTCCTTTATAACCTATAACTTCCAAAAAAATGAAAAAAATAATTCTCTTACTTATTTTATTCTTTATTGGAATTTCATCTTTTGCCCAAAAAACAGAATATGAAACTAAAACCAATATTCAATATTATAATGCAGCAACCAATAAATCTGACAGTTATATAAACGAAAGATGTGTTCTTGATATTTATTATCCAAAAAACTCAAAAGGTTTTGCAACAATAATTTGGTTTCATGGCGGCGGATTAACCGGCGGAAGCAAAGAAATTCCCGAAGCTTTAAAAAACAAAGGATTTGCTATTATTGGCGTTAATTACAGATTATCTCCAAAAGCAAAAGCCGAAAAAGCTATCGAAGATGCGGCTGCAGCAGTTGCTTGGGCTTTTAATAATATTGGTAATTACGGCGGCGATACTTCACAAATTTTTGTTTCAGGACATTCTGCCGGCGGATATCTGTCTCTAATGATTGGCTTAGACAAAAAATGGCTTCAAAAAGAAGGAATCGATGCCAATAAAATTGCCGGACTTATTCCGTTTAGCGGTCAGTGTATTACTCATTTTGAAATTAGACGAGAAAAGGGAATTCCGGACAAACAACCTACAATTGATGCTTTTGCACCGCTTTTTTATGTTCGTGCCGATGCTCCGCCACTTTTATTGATTACAGGAGATCGTGAATTGGAAATGTTAGGACGATATGAAGAAAACGCATACATGGCACGCATGATGAAATTAGTAGGACATAAAGAAACTAAACTTTTCGAATTAGGCGGATATGGTCACGGAATGACAGAACCGGGCTTTCCGTTGCTTGTAAACGAAGTAAATCGAATTGTAAAGGAGAAACAAACTAAAAAATAATAATTTAAATAAATCCACGGCAATGGAAACAAACTTATTAATATTACCCGGATTGGGAAATTCAGGCGATAAACACTGGCAAACCTTTTGGCATAAAAAATTTGAAAATTCAATTCGTCTCGTTCAGGACAATTGGGACGAACCTGTTCGCGAAGAATGGCTTGAACGATTAAATGAAGAAATTGAAAAACTGGATAAACCTACAATTTTAGTAGCGCATAGTCTGGCAGTTTCTTTGGTGCAGCATTGGGCGGCATCAAACAGTAACAAAAATATTGTTGGCGCATTACTGGTAGCTCCAGCCGATGTAGATTCACCTCAACATACGCCGGAATCTGTCAGGAATTTTTCGCCAATGCCAATTTCAAAACTACCATTTCCATCCATTCTGGTGGCAAGCGAAAACGATCCTTATGCTTCTTTCGAAAGAAAACAATATTTTGCAGAAAAATGGGGAAGCGATTTTGTAAATGTAGGACAAAAAGGTCACATCAATTCAGACTCTGATTTACAATATTGGGAAGAAGGACAATTGATTCTACAGAAGTTAATTGAGAAAGTTTCTTAGTTTTTAGTCGCGGTTTTCAGTTTTCAGTTTTCAGTCTCAGTCGCAGTTTTTAGTCTCAGTCACAGTAGCAGATTTCAGTCGCAGTCACAGTACAATGCAACTGAATACTGTAAACCGTAAACTGAAAACTGAGACTGTATACTGAATACTACCCAATACGAAGACCATTTTCTATTTTAAAATCGGGAGATAATAAAATGACGTCTCCCTCCTCGCCTATTGCGCCAAGAACGAGACATTCACTCATGAATTTTCCTATTTGCTTTCTGGAAAATTAACAACCGCTACAATTTGTCTGTTTATTAAAACTTCTTTTTGGTAACGTTTTGTAATTTGTGCCGATGATTTTCTAATTCCAATTTCGGCACCAAAATCGATTGTAAGCTGATAAGCTGGTTTTCTTGCTTCGGGAAAATCATTTACTTCTATAATCGTTCCCACTCGCATATCTGTTCTTTCAAATTCATTCCAGGTTAAATCCATATTTTTTATAATCTATTAATATTGTAAGTATTACAATTAATTCTATAACTTTTTTTGAGGTTTCAGCTTCTAATTTTACAAATGTAAATGAATAAGCTAACAATTAAAAAATTATAAAATGGAAAATGTTTTAACCAATAACAGCCCATCTCTTAGAGAATTAAATTGTGACATCTCAGTTCAGTGTACTGATAAATATATAGAAACAGATCCAAATGTAAAATTATATGTAAGAGATTATGGCAAGGGAAAACCTGTAATTTTAATTCATGGCTGGCCTCTTTCTAACGAAATGTGGGAATATCAAATTGACTTTCTAGTAGAAAATGGATATAGAGTTATTGCATATGATCGCCGCGGATTTGGTAAATCTTCTCAACCGTGGGAAGGTTATGATTATGATACTTTGACAGATGACTTAAAAGAGATCATTGAGCAGTTAAATTTAGAAGATGCAACTCTTGTTGGTTTTTCTATGGGCGGTGGCGAAGTAGTACGTTATTTTAGCAAATATGGAGGGAAAGGCGTTACCAAGGCAGCGTTAATTTCTTCTGTTGTTCCTTTTTTATTAAAAACAAATGATAATCCTGACGGACATCCAAAAGAAAAAAGCGATAATACCGCAAATGCGATTAAAGAAGACAGAATAGGTTTTGTAGATAATTTTGGAAAAACTTTTTTTGGAATCAATATTATCAATAAACCGTTAAGCACTCCATTAATGGAATACTACAGAATGCTGTGTTCTTTTGCTTCGCCAAGAGCGACTTTAAAATGTGCTGAGTCTTTTTCATATACTGATTTTAGAGATGAATTGGACTTTATGAAGGTTCCAACATTAATTATTCATGGTGATGATGATAAAATTGTTCCAATTGATCTGACTTCGAAAAAAACAGCAGCAGCCATTCGTGACAATACTTATATCGTTTATGAAGGTGCGCCACACGGATTGTTCTATACGCACAAAGACAAATTAAATTCAGATTTATTGAATTTCTTAAATTCTTAAATCTTCTATATATATAATTTCCTAAATACTTTATCCAAAGGGACTATTTTAATAATATGTCTCTTTGGATTTTTTTATTGCAAGTGCTGTCTTTTATTCAGAATTAAATCTAAATTTGAATAAAGATATTTCACAAAATGGCACAAACTTCTTCAAATATAATTCCGCTTGGAACACTTGCTCCAGCCTTCAAATTAAAAGATACGAATTCTAATAATATTTACTCGTTTGATGATTTGAAAGGATCCAAAGGAACTCTTGTCATTTTTATATGCAATCATTGTCCGTTTGTGCATCATGCATTAACAGAAATTATTATGATTGCAAATGATTATCGTGTACAAGGAATTGGAGTTATTGCAATTTCAAGCAACGATGTTCTCAAATATCCGCAGGATTCTCCTGAAATGATGACTGAATTTGCTTTTCAAAACAAAATAGATTTCCCTTATTTATTTGATGAAAATCAGGAAACAGCAAAAGCATATAATGCCGCATGCACGCCAGATTTCTATTTGTTTGACAATCAGGATAAACTATTTTATCACGGACAGCTCGACGATTCGAGACCAAATAATGGAATTCCGTTAAGCGGAAGTGATTTGCGAAGCGCTATTGATGCCCTTATTTATAACAGAAGTTTGAATGAAATTCAAAAACCAAGTATAGGCTGCGGCATTAAATGGAAATAAATATTAGTTTTTTAGCATAATTTTCTTATATTTGCAGCTCATTAAACAATTCTCATTGTGAGCACTATAAATATATCTACAGCTTTTTTGTTGTTGTTTTCTTTAAAAAGAAAACCGCTTACTGCTGCATTTATTTCACATAGTAAGGCCTTTATTAATTAGGCCTCCGTCAATTTCAATTTCTTCTTTCGGCGGAGGATTATTATCAAAACGAATCATTTATTTTATTTGAAAGAGTAAATTCTCTCTCAAATAATTTTTTGGTTCTTTTAATTAAAACTTTTCAAGCATACATTATTCTCAAATTTCGATTGTGAATATGCAATTCGAAAATCATTTTAGCATTCATCAGCCTGGAAAAAACAGTACATAAAAACATTAATAATAATACATATCGTTATGAAACCAACACCAACATTCTGCAAAACAGATTATCATTTTTTAAGAGAATTGATATTAAAAAGCAAAAATTCTACAAATACTAAAGAAGCCAATCAGCTTTCGCAAGAATTAGATCGCGCCATTATAAGTAAAGAAAGCGAATTAGACCATTCGATTATCCGAATCAATTCGTATGTTACGATTGAAGATGTAAAGGTTAAAAAACAAATGAAAATTCAAATTGTTTTACCTTCGGCATCAGATGTAAAATTGGGTAAAATTTCAATTTTGGCACCTTTGAGCGTTGCAATTATTGGCTTTAAACAAAATGATGAAGTTGATTGGGAATTACCTGCGGGAATAAAAACTTTAAAAATAATTGCTGTAGATAACACTGCTGTTACCCATCTATAATATTCTTAAACACCTCACTTGTGAAGGTGTTTTTTTTATGTCTATTTCAAAAAAAAAACTATCCAATAAAATCTTACTGAATAGTTTATTTAAAATCTACAATATCAATTTCTTATAATTGCGAAGTAATATAATTTGATATCGAAGCCATTTGAGTATCGTCTAAATGTGCTTTCTTCTGCATCCTTGTTAAAATTGGTTTCCACTCTTCCTGACTAAATTTCTTTGGCTCGTATAGTTTGTGGCATTTTACACAGCTATTTTCATATAAGTTTTTACCTTCTGCCAATTCTGGTGTTAATTCTGTAGCTTTAACGGTTTCTATAACTGCTGGCGTTGCCGGAGCAGACAGGGTTGATTTTTTAGTTCCGCATGAAATTAAAAGTAAAGTTACAGCGGTCAGGGTTAGAATTTTTGCTTTCATTATTTTGTTTTAATTTTTAAGTAAATATAAAAAAATCCCATTCGGCAAGCGAATGGGATTATTATTTAAAACAAAACTAAATTGTCTTTAAATCTTATTTAACGTCCATTAATTCAACGTCGAAAATCAAAGTAGCGTTTGGTGGAATAACTCCTCCAGCTCCTGAAGCTCCATATGCTAAATCAGATGGAATTACAAAACGAGCTTTATCTCCTACTTGTAATAAAGCGATACCTTCGTCCCATCCTTCAATAACCTGACCTTGACCTAATCTAAATTCGATTGGTTTTTTACGTGGATAAGATGAATCAAAAACTTTTCCGTTTTCAAGAGAACCTTCGTAATGTACAGCAACTGTTTTACCTGCTTCTGCCTTTTTACCATCTCCTTTATTGATCATTTTATAACGTAAACCACTTTCTGTTCTGTCAAAACCTGCAGCTAATTGCTCCATTTTTGCTTCAGATTCTGCTTTTAAAGCTGCATCTCTTTTTAGACGAGCACCTTTTAAACCAATAAAAGCTTCAATAGCATTGAATTTTTCAGCCTCTTCACCAACTCTGATAATTTCTACAGCGTCAAGATTATCTCCCTGAGCAACAGCATCAACCACATCCTGACCTTCGATAACGTGACCAAAAACAGTATGTTTTCCATCTAACCAAGAAGTTGGAACGTGAGTGATATAAAATTGAGAACCGTTACTTGCAGGACCTGAATTTGCCATTGCTAAAACTCCCGGACGATCATGTTTTAAACTTGGGTGAAATTCATCATCAAATTTATAACCGGGATCACCAGTTCCTGTTCCTTTTGGACATCCACCCTGAATCATAAAATCAGGAATTACTCTGTGAAATGTTAATCCGTCATAGAATTTTTGTCCTTGAGGTTTTACTTTATTTTCCATATTTCCTTCTGCAAGAGCTACAAAATTCCCTACGGTTCCTGGTGTTAAGTCGTGTGTTAGTTTTACTAAAATCGAACCTTTGCTTGTGTTGAATTTAGCGTATATTCCGTTTTCCATTGTTGTAATTTTTAATTTTGATTGCAAATTTACAAATTAATTCTGTATCAATTTGTGCTTTCTATTTTTTAGATTTTGATTTATAAGTAAGTCCGTAAACTGTTAATGACAATACTGATAAGCCTACACAGCCAATTGCTACAGCGTGCCATCCGCCTAGTTTCCATAATAATAATCCGTATGCAGATCCGGCTGCTGTTCCTAAAAAGCTAAACGACATAAATACGGTATTTAATCTGTTTCTGGCTTCAGGAAGTAAGGAATAAACGCGGGTTTGGTTTGAAATATGAACACCCTGAATTCCTATATCAATAAATACGATTCCAATCGCAATACCGATTACACTTTCTATTGAAAAGTAAAAAATTAAAAAGCTAATTAATATTAATAAACAGCCATAACCAACCGCTACTCTTGAACCGCCTTTGTCTCCCATTTTTCCAACCAGTGGCGCTGCTAAAGCTCCGGAAGCACCTACAATTCCAAATAATCCAATTGTAGCACTACTATAATGAAAAGGTTCTCCTGAAAGCAATAAAACCATAGTAACCCAGAAAGCGCCAAACTGTGCGAAACTGAATACATTAATTATGGTTGCCTCACGTAAAACGGGTTGTGTTTTTATAAGTGTAAAAAGTGACTGAATTAATTGACCATACGTTCCCTGAAACTGAGGTTTATTTATGGGAAATTTATTCTGAATTACAAAAAAGATTAAAAGACAAATTCCTGCTGCGATATAAAACATCGATCTCCAGCCTAAAACCTGGCCAATAAATCCGCTTAAAGTTCTGGAAAGCAAAATTCCGACCAATAAACCACTCATGATTGTTCCAACTACTTTTCCTCGTTGTTCAGGAGCACTTAACGAAGCTGCCAAAGGCAAAATAAGCTGTGGCACTATTGAAGTGATACCGATAAGCAAAGAAGCAATTTGTAAAAGAAAAAAACTTTTTGCCGTAGCTGCCAGAATTAAAGCAATTACCGAAGCAAAAGTGGTCATTAAAATTTGTTTTTTTCTCTCGATTTTGTCGCCTAACGGAACCATGAAAAACAAACCAATAGCATAACCGGCTTGTGTTAAATACGTTATGGTTCCTGCATTGGCTTCCGGAATTTTAAATTCGTTGGCAATTAAAACAATTAAAGGCTGGCAGTAATAAAGGTTTGCAACTATAAGTCCAGTGCAAGCTGCCATAAATAAGACATTCGTTTTGGATAAATTCATGTTGCAAAAATACCATCAATATTTAATCTAAACTTATAATTAAAGTCTTTTTTTATAAAATCTGTCTAAATTTGCGTCTTCGCGATAGCTAATCTGATCCATCTGTATTCTAAAGATTAAGGCTGACTAAACGGATTTGCTATCGCGAAAACACGGATACTTACTGATTCTTTATTTAATACTATTTTAAAAAATCTTCTCTTGCAGGACTAAAAACATCTGTCAAAAGTCCGCTTTCTAAACAAACAACGCCGTGAATTGCGTGTGGCGGAATATAAAAACTATCTCCTTCTTTTAATGTTTGGGTAACGCCAGAAATAGTTACATCAAATTTACCACTTGAAACATAGGTAACCTGCGAATGATAATGTTCGTGTAAAACGCCTATTCCACCTTTTTCAAAATGAACATTTACCAGCATGATTTTGTCATCATAAGCCATGATTTTGCGTTTGATTCCTTCTCCAACCACTTCCCACTGTAAATCATCTCCTTTTATAAATTCTTTGCTTGTTCCGAAACTTTGCATATTTTTTAATTTTTGACAAAAATAAGACTTTTACACGATTCATTTTTAAATCAGTTCTTTTGAAATAAAATCACAGCTTTTTTTAATCGCTTCAAAAGAGTTATTTACATAATTATTTTCCTGTTCTACAAAAAAGTATTTCATTCCGGATTTTTCTGCTTGTTTAAAAATCTTTTTAAAATCAATTGAACCTGAACCAACTTCGGTATTTAAAGCTGGATTTATTTTATCCATGTCTTTAACATGCCACATTTTAAAACGTCCGGGGTTTTCCTTAAATAATTGCAATGGATCATTTCCGGAACGAACAACCCAATATAAATCTAATTCAAAGTTAACCAATTCTTTATCTGTTTCTTTTAACAGGATTTCATAACCGGTAATTCCATCATGTTTTTGAAATTCAAAATCGTGATTGTGATACGCTAATTTTAAACCCGCTTTCTGACACATTTTAGCAGCTTCATTCAATCGCGAAGCAATAATTTTATAATTTTCAATGTTTTTTCTAAATGGTTCATCAACCCAGGGAATTGTTAAATACTCGCTTTTTAAAACTTTGGCAGTTTCGATTGCAGCGATAAGTTCTGACTGATTTCCATCATATAGAAAACTTCCTAAATTATAATGTCCGCTAACTGCTTTAAGCTGGTTTTGATCTAAAATTCTTTTTAGCTCAGTTGGAGAAATTCCCCAAAACTGATCTTTTATAGAAAACCCATACGTTTCAACGTTCGTATAACCCGCAGCAGCTACTTTTTGTAAAGTCGATTTTACATCTTTTGAAATTTCATCCCGCAATGTATATAACTGTAAACCTATTTGTTTTTTATTCATGGCAAAGGCTAAAGAAGGCATCGCTAAAACTGCCGCAGTAGCTAAACCTGAATTAATAATAAATGTTCGTCTGGAAACCATTTCTATACGTTCAAAAGTTATGAAGTAAAACTAATCTTTTAAATTAATTCCTTAAAAATAAACTTTTCATCATAATCTATTTCAAATTTTACAAGAAAATCAATATATTCTTCTTTAAAAGTTCTCTTTTTGTGATGCAATTCCTGGTTTTGAATATAATTAACTACTGCATTTAATTGTGATTTACTGTATGAAAATGCCCCATATCCTTCTTGCCACTCAAAATGAATTTTTGAAAACTTACTATTATTAATCCACTTTGAGGAATCTTGTTTGATGTTTTTCATCAAATCAGAAATTGATTGTGCTGGTCTTATTCCAATTAAAATATGAACATGATCTGAAACACCATTAATCGCTAAGAGTTTATGATTGTTGTTTTTGATAATTCCGGCTATATATTTATATAGTTCTTCTTTCCAATCATTACTTATTATAGCTTGCCTAAATTTTACTGCAAAAACAAAATGAATATGTATTTGAGTGTATGTATTTGCCATAATATGTAGTCCCTACGGGACAATTTTAATTTGTGATTGTTTTTTTTCTACCAATATGCAATTCCTAGCGGAATAATTTAAATCTATATAAATATTTTGTTAGAAGAAACGATATCTAAAACCATAATAAACATCGAAATTAAATGTTACGGTAGGAACAAAATGTTGGTAGAAAAAAAATATCACGACCACATATTGTCCCGTAGGGACTACAGTTAATTCATTATTCCTTTTCATCAAAGTTATCGAAATAAGTAAAATCTTTAGTAATCAAACCATTTTCAATTGTGAAAACAGTACAAATTGGCAACTCAAATTTTGAATTGTCAGGCGCAGTCCCCGTTGAAACAAACTCCACAATAATATGATTTTCACCCGATGGATAAACCTGAATAACCTTGTCGTGTACATCCGGGAAAACTTTATTTAGCTCCGTATATTTCTCTTCGGTTTGTTTGCGGGTTTGTTTTATAATTCCTTTCCCTAAAGACGGATCTTTAAAATCAGCTGTTTCCGTATACATTTCGCTCATTTTTTTCCAATCATGGTTATTAAAATATTCGAAATATTGTTCTACTAGCTTTTCATTTTTTGTTGTATCAATCGTTTTGGGTTGGTTTTGATTGTTACAGGAAATAATCGAAAATAATATAACTGTTAATGCAATTAATTTTTTCATAGGTTTTGGGTTTAAATTACTATAAATCAATTCATAAAATAATTTAAATATAATAAAAACTATCAAAAATTTTCATATTTTTTTACAATAACATGCTAAAAACGAATACTTATTTAACCGCAATTTCCTGAGGTCGCAATTGTTGTTTTTCACTTTTCGATGAATAGATTTTACCATCTTTATTTGTATAAACATACACATAATCCCAGTAAGCACGACCAGCCATTTTAGTGTTTGCACCACTTTGATCTATATATACCTGATCTGCATATATAAGTATTTCATTACCGTTTTCGGTATCTTGAATTACACGAACCGGAGGTCCCCAACTGTTAATAAGGCTGTTTTTAGATTTTCCTATCCAGTTTTCTGCTGTATTTTTAGTACTTGAGCATGCATATAAAAGCATAATTGTAAGTACTGGAATAATTCTTTTCATAAGATTAAATGTTTTTGGTTGTTGATGGTGTAACACAATAGCAAAGATTATTTAAAATTAACCATTAAATTTTTACATCTAAACGTTTTAATATTATATAATTATTACCTATTCCGTTAAATTACAAATAATTATGAATTTTAAAATTAAAAAAAATATACGAAAAATCACTCAATCGTTCTGTTTTTATTTTTAAAAATTCACAAATATTTACTTTGTATCTTTGCCGCTTAGAAATATGGAAGAAAAAGATGCGAATTGATATTATAACGATTTTGCCGGAATTATTAAAAAGCCCGTTTGAGGCTTCGATTATGAAACGTGCCATCGACAAAGGTTTGGTTGAAGTTCATTTTCATAATTTACGTGATTATACCACCAACAAACAAAAAAGCGTCGACGATTATCCGTTTGGCGGAGGCGCCGGAATGGTAATGACAGTTCAGCCAATTGATGCTTGTATTACACATTTGAAAAGCGAGCGTGAATATGACGAAATCATTTATATGTCGCCGGACGGTGAAACATTAAATCAAAAAATGGCTAACACAATGTCGATGTATGAGAATATCATCATTTTGTGCGGACATTATAAAGGTGTAGATCAGCGTGTTCGCGATCATTTTATTACCAAAGAAATTTCCATTGGCGATTATGTTTTATCTGGTGGAGAATTAGGAGCTTTAGTGTTGTCTGATGCTTTAATTAGATTAATTCCTGGTGTTTTAAGCGATGAAACTTCGGCATTAACAGATAGTTTTCAGGATAATTTACTTTCAGGACCTATATATACAAGACCTGCAGATTATAAAGGATGGAAAGTTCCGGAGGTTTTAACCAGCGGTCATTTTGCTAAAATCGACAAATGGCGCGAAGATATGGCATACGAGCATACTAAAAACAGACGTCCGGATTTACTTGAAGGACATTAAATTTGTTTCAGGTTTTATTTGTTTCAAGTTTTATTTGTTTCAGGTTTCTTTTGTTTCAAGTTTCTTTTGTTTCAAGTTCCAACTTTGCGCAATCCAACCTGAAACCTGAAACCTGAAACTTAAAACCTGAAACAAAAAAACACTCTAAACAACTTTTTATCAACCACTTAAAATAATTTACAATTAACAATTCATAATTCATAATTATTTTTTACATTTGCACCCGAATTAGACTAACCTCTGGCGAGATCCGTGAATGTTGCTCTATATAAAAAAACCATAATTACAAGATATCATGGCAGATTTAATGAAATTCGTTCAAACCGAATTAGTTGCTAAAAAAGATTTCCCTGTTTTTGGAGCTGGAGATACTATCACAGTTTTCTACGAAATTAAAGAGGGTGAAAAAACAAGAACTCAGTTTTTTAAAGGAGTTGTTATTCAAAGAAGAGGTTCTGGTAACACAGAAACTTTTACTATCCGTAAAATGTCTGGAGCTATTGGAGTTGAGCGTATCTTCCCAGTAAACTTACCAGCTTTACAGAAAATTGAAATCAACAAAAAAGGAGCTGTACGTAGAGCTAGAATTTTCTACTTCAGAGAACTTACTGGTAAAAAAGCTAAGATTAGAGATAAAAGAAGATAATCATTTATCTATTTGTTATAAAAAAACTCGTTTCATTTATTTGAAACGAGTTTTTTTTATGCCTAAATTTTTAAAATATCAAAACTGTAATTTTTTAATATCAAAATCACCGATTTAGCAATTTAACGACCTCGAAATAACAATCTGATAATTTCGGTAATTATCCGGAAAACTAAACCGTTTTCGGACTGTTTTTATTATATTTGCTCCGCTCATTTCGAGCCAACTATACCTTTTACATCGCTCACTCTTGGCGATACGATTATAAAAAAAAAAAAATGACACAGAATTCAAAAATCTATTACACCTTAACTGATGAGGCGCCATTGTTAGCGACTTATTCTTTTTTACCTATTGTTCAAGCATTTACTGCTACGGCTGGTATTGCTATTGAAACCAGAGACATCTCTTTAGCAGGTAGAATTTTATCGAATTTTCCTGAGTTTTTAACTGATGCTCAAAAAACCGGAGATGCTTTGGCAGAATTAGGTCAATTAGCTACACAACCTGAAGCTAATATCATCAAATTACCAAACATTTCAGCATCTGTACCACAATTAAAAGCAGCAATTGCTGAATTACAATCTCACGGGTACAAAATTCCTAATTATCCGGAAGACCCTCAAAATGATGCAGAAAAAGATGCTAAAGCAAAATATGCTAAAGTTTTAGGTTCTGCTGTAAATCCGGTTTTACGTGAAGGAAACTCTGATCGTAGAGCGCCAAGAGCGGTTAAGAACTTTGCAAAAGCAAATCCACACTCAATGGGTGCATGGTCTGCGGACTCAAAAACAAAAGTTGCTTCAATGTCAAACGGTGATTTCTACGGAAGTGAAAAATCACTTACTGTTGCAGATGCTAATGATGTAAAAATTGAATTTACAGCAAAAGACGGTACAACTACTGTTCTTAAAGCAAGTACTCCGCTTAAAGCAGGTGAAATAATTGACAGCTCAGTTTTAAGTGTAAAAAAATTAAAAACTTTTGCTGCTGAAGCTATTGCTGAAGCAAAAAAAGAAGGCGTTTTACTTTCTGTGCATTTGAAAGCTACAATGATGAAAGTTTCAGATCCAATTATCTTTGGCGCTATTGTTGAAGTATACTTTGCTGATCTTTTTAAAAAATATGAAACTTTATTTGCTGAATTAAACATTGATACAAGAAACGGTTTAGGTGATATCTATGCAAAAATTGCAGGAAGACCTGAACAAGCCGAAGTTGAAGCTGATATTACGAAAGCTATCGAAAACGGACCGGCTCTTGCAATGGTAAATTCTGATAAAGGAATTACAAACTTACATGTTCCGTCTGATGTTATTGTTGATGCTTCTATGCCGGCAATGATTCGTACTTCTGGACAGATGTACAATAAAGATGGAAAACAACAAGATACAATCGCTGTTATTCCGGATCGCGCTTATTCTGGAATTTATACTGCAACAATCGATTTCTGTAAAAAACACGGTGCTTTTGATCCTAAAACAATGGGAAGTGTTCCTAACGTAGGTTTAATGGCTCAAAAAGCAGAAGAATACGGATCTCATGACAAAACTTTCCAATTGAAAGCTGACGGAGTTGTGCGTGTTGTAGACAATAAAGGAACAGTTTTAATGGAGCAAGACGTTGAAGCTAATGACATTTTCAGAATGTGTCAGGCAAAAGACGCTCCAATTCAGGATTGGGTTAAACTTGCTGTAAACAGAGCTCGTTTATCTGATACTCCTGCTGTTTTCTGGTTAGACGAAAACAGAGCGCATGACAGAGAATTGATTGCAAAAGTTCAAAAATATCTAAAAGATTACAATACAACAAACCTCGATATCCGCATCTTAAACCCTGTTGCTGCTACTGAATTTACTTTAGACAGAATCATCAAAGGTTTAGATACAATCTCTGTAACAGGAAACGTTTTACGTGATTATTTGACTGACTTATTCCCTATTTTAGAATTAGGAACTTCGGCTAAAATGTTATCTATCGTTCCGTTAATGAATGGTGGCGGATTGTTTGAAACTGGTGCCGGAGGATCTGCTCCAAAACACGTTGAGCAATTTACAGAAGAAGGATATTTACGTTGGGATTCATTAGGAGAATTTTTAGCTCTTGGTGCATCATTAGAGCATTTAGGACAAAGTTTAGACAACTCTAAAGCAATTGTTTTATCTGAAACTCTTGACGAAGCAAACGATAAATTCCTGGCAAACGATAAATCTCCGGCTCGTAAAGTAGGTCAGATTGATAACCGTGGTTCTCACTTTTACCTTGCTTTTTATTGGGCACAAGCATTAGCAGCGCAAAATAAAGATGCTGAATTGAAAGCTATCTTTACTCCAATTGCTGCTGAATTTGCTGCAAATGAAGCTAAAATCGATGCTGAATTAATTGGTGCACAAGGAAAACCTCAAACTCTTGGTGGTTATTACCAGCCAACTCCAGAGTTAATGAGTAAAGCAATGCGTCCTAGCGCGACATTCAACGCTATTCTTGCCGAAATTAAATAATATAAACAATTGTTTTATACACTATTAAAAAGACAACCCGAAAAGGTTGTCTTTTTTTCTTAACTAATGTTTAACAATAGTTCTGTGATAATATTTAGTAAGTTTTGCTAACTATGTAAATCAAAACCGAGACAATGATTACAAAAAAAAATATTATATTTCTTCTTATCATTCTATCTTCCTTAACATCCTTTTCTCAAGAAAAATTTACTTTAAGCGGTACTGTTACAGATTTTAAAAGCAACGAAACTTTAATTGGCGTCAATGTTTATATTCCTGCCCTAAAAATTGGAACTACAACAAACGAATATGGTTTTTACTCCCTCACAATTCCAAAAGGCGAGCATGAAATAGAAATTAGTTATGTCGGTTTTCAGACTATTCAAAAAACGATCATTTTAAATCAAAATACCAAAAATAATTTTGCAATTAACGAAAGCGGCGAAGAACTGCAGGAAGTTGTAATTACTGATAATAAAGGTAAAGTCAACATCAAATCGCCAGAAATGAGCGCCAACAAACTTTCTATTGCAACCATAAAAAAAATGCCTGTAGTTTTAGGCGAAGTCGATGTTTTAAAATCGATATTATTACTTCCCGGAGTTACAAATGCCGGAGAAGGCGCATCTGGATTTAATGTTCGCGGTGGCGGTGCAGATCAAAACTTAATTTTATTGGACGAAGCCACAATCTTTAATTCATCCCACGTATTTGGTTTCTTTTCTGTATTTAATCCGGATGCCATCAAAGATTTAAAATTATATAAAGGAGGAATTCCGGCACGTTATGGCGGAAGAGCTTCTTCTGTATTAGACATTTATCAAAAAGATGGAAACAGCAAAGACTTTCATGTAAATGGAGGAATCGGATTAATTTCGAGCCGTATTCTTGCCGAAGGTCCGTTGGTAAAAGACAGAGGTTCATTTTTAATTGGCGGAAGAGCATCTTACGCACATTTATTTCTAAAATTATCTAAAGATCAAAAAGATAATACCGCTTATTTTTATGATTTAAACACAAAATTAAGTTATAAGTTAAACGACAACAACAGTTTATATTTATCCTGTTATTTTGGTCGTGATGTTTTTAGTCTCAATAAAAATTTCTCCAATACATACGGAAATTCAACTTTAAATTTGCGTTGGAATCATTTATTCAGCGATAAATTATTTTCTAATTTATCATTGATTTACAGTGATTATTATTACGGACTTGATTTGGATTTCGTAGGTTTCAAATGGGATTCAGGAATTAAAAACTATAATATCAAATACGATTTCAAAAACTATATTTCGGATAAATTTAAATTGAATTATGGTTTAAACGGAATCTATTATGAATTTAATCCCGGAACTATTAAACCAACTAATGATAAATCCGGTATAAATCCTGATCAATTAGATAAAAAATACGCCTTTGAACCGGCAATTTATATTGATGCCGAAAATCAGCTTTCGAAAAAAATCACGGTAGCTTACGGATTACGCTATAGTTTATTTTACCGTTTAGGAACTTCGACGATCAATTTATATGAAAATAATAATCCGGTTATTTTCAATTCTGATTTGCAGATTTACGAAAAGGCAACTCCAATTGGTACAGAATATTACGGCAAAAACAAATCCATAAAAAACTACAATAATCTTGAACCGAGATTTTCAATTTCATACCAGTTAAATGATGATCAGGCCATAAAAGCGAGTTACAACAGAATGGCACAATATCTTCAACTGATTTCGAATACCTCGTCTCCTACTCCGCTGGATGTCTGGATGCCAAGTGACACGTACATAAAACCACAAATTGCAGATCAGGTTGCTTTAGGTTATTTCAGAAATATCAATAATGGCGCTTACTCCATAGAAGTAGAAAGCTATTATAAAAAAATTCAAAACCGTCTGGATTATATTGATGGCGCCGATTTAATTGCCAATGACGCCATTGAACAGGTAATTTTAAATGGACGAATGAGATCTTATGGGTTAGAGATTTTGTTTAAAAAGAACGAAGGCAAATTTAACGGCTGGATATCTTATACATTATCAAAATCTGAACAGCAAACACCCGGAAGAACACCCGAAGAAATTGGTATTAACAACGGACAATGGTATAGTTCTGCCTATGATAAAACACACAATTTAGCCATTACATCAGCATATAATTTAAACGAAAAATGGTCATTTGGAGCTAATTTCGCGTTACAATCAGGACAGCCGGTTACTTATCCAAACGGGCAATATGAATATTTAGGCATTACAGTACCAAGTTATGGATTAAGAAACGAAAACCGCTTGCCTGCTTATCACCATTTAGACGTTTCGGCGACATTAACACCCAGAAGCAACAAAGACAGAAACTGGAAAGGCGAATGGGTTTTTAGTATTTACAACTTATACAACCGACAAAATGCAGCATCGATAAACTTCCGTCAAAATGTGGATACAGGCTATAATGAAGCCGTAAAAACATCTATTTTTGGAATTGTGCCTGCTGTTAGTTATAATTTTAAATTTTAAAATCACTTTCTGTCAAAAGAAATTAAAATACAGATCATGAAAAAAGTAACCTTATTAATCGTGTTTTTTATCTCTATTTTCTTCACGAGCTGCGAAGAAGTTGTTGATGTTGATTTAGATACAGCTCCACCCAAATTAGTTATAGAAGCTTCTATGAATTGGGAAAAAGGAACACCAGGTGCAAAACAAATTATAAAACTTAGTACAACAACAGGATATTTTGAAAATGTAATTCCAAAAGTTTCCGGAGCGGTTGTTTACGTAAAAAACAGCAAAAACCAACAATTTAATTTTGTCGAAGTCCCAAAAAGCGGACAATATATCTGCAATAATTTCAAACCTGTAATTGACGAGCAATACACATTAACCGTAATTAGCAACGGTAATACATACACAGCCACCGAAACAATGAAATCAGTTGCTCCGATAACTAGAATAGAACAAAATAACGAAGGTGGAATTGCAGGTGACGAAGTCGAAATTAGGGCTTATTATAATGATCCTGCAGATGTCGACAATTTTTATTTATTTAAATATGTCTACTCAAATAAAGTAACATCAAGTTATTATGTTAGCGAAGATAAATTTTATAATGGCAATGAATTCTTTAGTGATTCAGATGATGAAGATTTAAAAATCGGAGACGTGATCGAATTAACGCATTACGGAATCTCAAAAGAATATTTCAATTATATGAGTATTTTAGTAAGTATAGCCGGAAGCAATGTTGGCGGCCCGTTTCAATCGCCGCCTGCAACCGTAAAAGGCAATATTATTAATACAACCGATAAAAATAATTATCCTTTAGGTTATTTTGCTTTAAGCGAAATTGAAACAAAAAAATATACAATTCAATAATTCAGTAAAAATGGTAGACAGGATTGAAACTTTAATCGAGAAAAAATTAATTGGACAATACATTTCGATGAATTTTATCGAAAACAAAACATTTGAATTGTGGAGCGCTTTTATGCCCAGACGAAAAGAAATCAAAAACCCAATTAATACTGATTTATATTCGCTGGAAGTATTTCCTGTTGGTCATTTTGATAATTTTGATCCCGGAAATTCTTTTCAAAAATGGGCAGCCGTTGAAGTTTTAGATTTTAACGAAGTTCCTTCACAAATGAAAACTTTAATTATTCCAACTGGCTTATATGCTATTTTTATACATAAAGGTCCCGCAACTGAAGCACACAAAACCTATCATTCCATTTTTGTAGAATGGCTGCCAAATTCTGAATATACTGTTGACGAAAGACCGCATTTTGCCGTAATGTCTGAAAAATATAAAAAAGACGATCCTGATTCTGAAGAAGAAATTTGGATTCCGATAAAAAATAAAATCTAGAACATCATGCTAATCGAAACAATAAAATCACTATTTAACAGAGATCTCAACAAACTAAAAATAGAAATTGAGTCATACAAAAACGAAAGTCAGATTTGGGAAATCGATAAAAACATCTCCAATCCGGCAGGAAATCTTTGTTTGCATTTATTGGGAAACATCAATACTTATATTGGTGCAGAACTTGGAAAAACAGGTTACATTCGTGACAGACCTTTGGAATTTTCATTAAAAAATACTCCAAAATCAGAATTAATAAGCAAAATTGATCAAACCATTTTAGTGGTAAACAATACTTTAGATTCTTTAACCGAAGCTGATTTAGAAGCTATTTATCCACAAATTGTTTTCGAAAAAGAAATGACAACAGGATTTTTCCTCGTACATCTCTCAACACATTTAGCGTATCATTTAGGACAGATTAATTACCACAGAAGACTGATATAATTTTAGATTTTAGAGTTCAGATTTTAGATTGAAGAATCACGCATTCAAAAAATATTTGCCACAGATTAAAAGATTAATCTGTGCTAATCTATAAAATCTGTGGCAAAAAATCTAAAATCAACAATCAACAATCTGAAATCTAAAATTGTACTGTACCTTTGCAACACATTCAAAAAAAATCACATGTCATCACACCATATAGTTCGCGACGATCAGGAACCCGCTTTAATCATTGCTAACGGAGCAGCTTGTAATCCTGAATTATTAGGACAATTATTAGAATGGTCGCCACTTGTTATTGTACTCGATTCTGCTATCGAAAGAGTGATTGAATTAGACATAAAAGTCGATGTACTTTTAGGAGATTTCGATCGTGGTTTTGATCCCGAAATTTATAAAACCTCGCAATATCCAATCGAAATCGTATACGCACCGGATCAAAACAAAACCGACTTAGAGAAAGCTTTTGATTATTTGATTGAAAGAAAAATTCCTGCTGTAAACGTAGTTTGGGCAACCGGAAAACGTGCCGATCACACGATTACAAATCTTACCAATATTGTACGTTATCGCAATTTACTTAAAATTGTAATCCTCGACGATCACTCTAAAATATTTTTATTACCCAATAAATTCGAGAAATGGTATACGGCAAAAACGCCCATTTCTTTAATCCCAATTGGCGTTGTAAATGGTATTTATTCAACTAATTTACAATATCCGTTGCAAAACGACACGCTTACAATGGGTTACAGAACCGGCAGCAGCAATGCAGTTGCTCAGGACGGACTTGTGACAATTACTCACAATAACGGAGACTTGTTATTGATGGAATGTGTTGATTAAACCATTTCCTCCAAAAGGAATGACTATCTTTGCACCCAAATTCACAAAAATGAGAGCAACAGACAATTCCGAAAAAAGCAGTTTACATCCTCGAAATCTTCATCGTTCCAGATATGATTTTGAACTTCTTATTTCAAATTGCCCGGAACTGAAAAAGCACGTTGCAAAAAACATCCACGGAATTGAAACTATAGATTTCAGCGATCCTGTTTCGGTAAAAACACTTAACAAAGCGTTATTACAAACTTACTACGACATTCAAAACTGGGATATTCCTAAAAATTATCTTTGCCCGCCAATTCCGGGAAGAGCTGATTATATTCATTATCTGGCTGATTTATTGGCTGAAACCAACAACGGAAATATTCCTGAAGGTTCATCAGTTTTAGGTCTGGATATAGGAACAGGCGCCAATTGCATTTATCCTATTTTAGGAAATGCTATTTACGACTGGAGCTTTGTTGGCACTGACATCGATGAAAAAGCGATTGAAAATTGCAGTAAAATTATCGAAGCAAATCCAAAATTAATTGACGCAATCAGTTTACAGCAACAAACCGAGTCGCGATTTATTTTCAAAAATATTATTACGCCCGAAGATCGTTTTACATTTACGATTTGCAATCCGCCTTTTCATTCTTCTGCCGAAGATGCCAATCAAAGTACTGTTAGAAAAGTCTCGAATTTAAATCCGAAGGAAAAGAAAAATACAAATCCCGTTCTAAACTTTGGAGGTCATAACGCTGAATTATGGTGCAACGGCGGCGAAATTGGTTTTATAACACAAATGATTTATGAAAGTGCCAAATATCCAATGCAATGTTTGTGGTTCACGACTTTGGTTTCAAAAAGAGATAATCTTTCCAGCATTTATAAAACATTAAACAAAGTAAATGCAGCTTCTATAAAAACAATTGATATGGCTCAAGGCCAAAAAACAAGCCGAATTGTAGCCTGGACCTTTTTGAGTGAAGCACAGCAAAAGGCATGGAAGATTTAAGATTCGTTAATAACTTTTTAATTTATTGTTTTGTAACTTCGTGTAAATTATAACGCTATGAATACTATTGAACTTAAAAATATTTTGATTTCTGAAATAGCAAAAATTGACGATGAATCATTTTTATCTGCATTAAAAACTATTCTGGATAGCCGAAAATCTACTCCTAAAAATTATGCAGAACAATATAACGAAGAACTCAAATTAGCTGAACAGGAAATTCAAAATGGAAATTTTTATTCTCACAGTGAAGTTAAGGATAAAATTGAGCAATGGAAAAAGAAATAATATGGTCAAAAACTGCTCAAAATCAGCTTGAGAAAATCTATTTCCACATATTAAAAGAATCAAACAACAATCGTACATCTGAAAATGTAATTGATAAAATCTACAATTCTGTTACTATCTTAAAAACGAATTGGGAAATCTATGAATTAGATGAAATGAAAATTTCGAATAATGGAGATTATCGTGCTTTTGAAATTTACAGCTATCGAATATCGTATAAAATTTCTACAGATAAAATTCAAATTTTACGAATCAGACATACAAGCAGAAATCCTAAAACATTATAATTATGATACTTTAAATCAAAATTGTGATAACAAAAAAATTTGGCTTATTGGTACCTTTAATGTAAATTGAATTTTACCATTATGCCAAAATTACTACCTAAATTTCTATTATTGTTTTTAATCGTTGGTTGTGCTTCTACAAAAAAAGCAAAATATGACGACTATGTTTTTCATAATAAAAGTGAACAGAATGCTTACATAAAAGCTTATGACAAAGCGTTAAAACTTTGGGATGTTCCTTATACCGAAGAAAATATAAAAACCAGTTTCGGAAAAGTTCACGTTATATTGGCTGGTCCAAAAAACTGTAAAGATTTAGTTTTACTTCACGGAATGGACGCCAGCTCAACGATGTGGTACCCTAATATAAAGGCTTTAACAAAAAATCATCGCATATATGCCATTGATTTTATAATGGAACCCGGAAAATCAACCTTAACCGCAAGTCCGTTATCCAAAGAAGACATGGTAAGTTGTTACAACGAAATTTTCAATTATTATAAATTAAAAAACTTTGACATTGTAGCGGCTTCTCGAGGTGGCTGGATTGCTACTTTATTAGCGACTCAAAAGATGAATTCAATTGATAAAATCGTTTTATTGAGTCCGGCGCAAACTTTTAAATTTATTGATAAAGTGGGCAAAACGTCTTCTGCATTAATGCTGAAACTTTTTCCGAGCGAAAAGAAATTCGGAAAAACACTAGCCACATTTTCTACTCATCCTGAAAAAATAAGCCCTGTTTATAAAAGACAATTTTATTTGGCCAATAAATACGCGAAATCAAATTCGAGCATGCTTAAAATGACACCTTTTTCCAATGATGAACTAAGATCAATTTCAAATCCGATTTTAGTTTTAATTGGTGATCATGATGTTATAAATGGTGATGACAGTGTCGAAAGAGCAAAAGAATATTTGCCAAATGGCAAAACAAAAACAATAAAAGATGCTGGGCATTTTTTAAGCATCGACCAGTCGAAAGTTGTCAATGATGCAATGATTGATTTTTTAAAATAGTTATTAAAAGTGTAGTCCTTACAGGGCATTTTTACTGCTATTCAACTTTTTTTACCAATATTAAATTTCTAACGGAATATCTCGGAGAGATTAAATGTTGGTAAAAATAGAATTCAAACTTCGTATCTTTACAAAACCAAATTTTCATACGCCAAAAATGAAGTTCCAAGTTACCTCAGAATATAGTCCGAAAGGCGATCAGCCACAAGCCATACAAAAATTGGCACAAGGTATTGTCGATGGCGATAAATATCAAACTTTATTAGGAGTTACAGGTTCCGGTAAAACTTTTACCGTTGCAAATGTCATTGAGGAAGTACAAAGACCCACTTTAGTGTTGGCACATAACAAAACTCTGGCGGCGCAATTGTATTCAGAATTTAAACAGTTTTTCCCTAATAATGCTGTTGAATATTTCGTTTCTTATTACGATTATTATCAGCCTGAGGCTTTTATGCCTGTAACCGGCGTTTTTATTGAAAAAGATTTATCTATCAATGAAGAATTGGAGAAAATGCGTTTAAGTACCACTTCTTCCCTACTTTCAGGACGTCGTGATATTTTGGTTGTTGCTTCGGTTTCTTGTTTGTATGGTATTGGAAATCCGGTTGAATTTAAGAAAAACGTAATTGAAATTTCAAGAGATCAGGTAATTTCAAGAACCAAATTATTACACAGTTTAGTACAAAGTTTATACGCCAGAACCGAGGCCGATTTTAATCCCGGAACATTTAGAATAAAAGGCGATACGGTGGAAGTATATCCAAGTTATGCCGATGACGCCTTTAGAATTCACTTTTTTGGTGATGAAATTGAAGAAATAGAATCGTTTGATGCCAAAACTTCGCAAGTCATTGAAAAATTCAAAAGACTAACGATTTACCCAGCAAATATGTTTGTAACTTCTCCTGAAGTTTTACAAGGCGCTATTTGGGAAATTCAGCAGGATTTGGTCAAACAAGTTGATTATTTTAAAGAAATAGGAAAACATCTTGAAGCAAAACGTTTGGAAGAACGTACTAATTTTGACTTAGAAATGATTCGCGAATTGGGTTATTGCTCGGGAATTGAAAATTACTCGCGTTATCTTGACGGTCGACAAGCCGGAACAAGACCTTTCTGTTTATTAGATTATTTTCCAAATGATTATTTGATGATCGTTGATGAAAGTCACGTAACCGTATCGCAGGTTCATGCGATGTATGGCGGTGACCGCAGCCGTAAAGAAAATTTGGTAGAATATGGTTTCCGTTTACCCGCCGCAATGGACAATCGACCTTTGAAGTTTGAAGAGTTTGAAGCCCTGCAAAATCAGGTTATTTACGTTTCTGCAACTCCTGCGGATTACGAATTACAAAAATCTGACGGAATTTATGTAGAACAAATTATTCGCCCAACGGGATTATTAGATCCGGTTATAGAAGTTCGCCCAAGTTTAAATCAAATTGATGATTTAATTGAAGAAATTCAGGTGCGCTGTGAGTTAGACGAAAGAGTTTTAGTCACTACGTTAACCAAAAGAATGGCCGAAGAACTAGCCAAATACCTTACCAAAGTAAATATTCGCTGTCGATACATTCACTCAGAAGTGGATACTTTAGAGCGTATTGAAATTATGCAGGATTTACGTAAAGGTATTTTTGACGTTTTAATTGGTGTAAACTTGCTTCGTGAAGGCTTAGATTTACCTGAAGTTTCGCTTGTTGCAATTTTAGATGCTGATAAAGAAGGTTTTCTTCGTAATCATAAATCTTTAACCCAGACAATTGGGCGTGCTGCGAGAAATTTAAATGGAAAAGCCATTCTATATGCCGATAAAATGACGGGAAGTATGCAGAAAACCATCGACGAAACGAATTATCGCAGAACAAAACAGATTAATTTCAATGTTGAAAATAATCTTGTTCCTCAGGCTTTAAACAAAAAAATAGAGAGTGCGTTTACCAAAAATCCTTTGGTAGAATACGAATTAGGACACACTCTTTCTATGGCTGCAGAACCGGAAACGGCTTATATGTCAAAAGCAGAATTAGAGAAAATGATTCGCGAAAAACGAAAATCGATGGAAAAAGCGGCAAAAGATTTAGACTTTTTACAAGCTGCAAAACTTCGTGACGACATTAAAAAATTACAGGAACAATTGCCTTAATTGTGTTGTTCCTGAAAAACTTTCAACAGTTTTCTGGGATCAATCATTGCATTTGGTGCTTTTTTCATTAGATCTAAAACCCGCTTTGTTGCAGTTGGATTTAATCCCATTTTGATTGCAATTTGCTGTATTGCCGTAGCTTCTTTTTCATGCAAAACACCATCGCAATGCATAATCAAAGCCAATCTGTAAAATTGCTGAATTCGCTGAAACTCCGATTTTATAATTTGCGGTGTAATTTCCTGATGAAATAAATCCTGAAAAAGTTTCTGATCAATATTTAATTCCTGCGCCACAAGCCACAGAAATTCCAATTCGCGTTTATGCAATTGACCGTCAACTGTCGAAAAAGCAATCATTTCTAAAAGTAAACTTATCTTTTCTTCTTCGGTATTCATCAATTTATTATTTTTAGCTAAAATATTGTTTTTAAATCTAAAACGCAAAAGAGTACGCTTCAAAATATTTATGTATGGAATTGATATTAAAAGGGTACGACCTTAAATTAAAACATACTTTTAGAATTTCAAGAAAGTCAATTGATTTTCAGCCTTCGCTTATTGTTGAATTAAGAGATCATAATTTTTCGGGTTTTGGAGAAGCAACTTCAAATCCCTATTATAATATTACGATTGAAATTCTTCAAAATGATATTGAACAAATTCGAAGTCTTGTAGAAAATACAAATAGTGAAACTCCAGAGGAATTTTGGAACAAAATAAGTCCGTTTTTAAAAGATAATCCATTTGCTTTATGCGCTTTAGACAATGCATATAATGATCTTTATGCCCGCAAAAAAGACGAGAAATTATATGAATTATGGAATTATGACATTTCACATAATCCCTTAACTAATTATACTATCGGAATTGGAAGCATCGAAAATATGATTGCCAAAATGAAGGAACTTCCGTGGCCAATTTATAAAATAAAACTCGGAACTCCGGAAGATATTGCGATTGTAACGGAATTACGAAAACACAGCGACGCGATTTTTAGAGTTGATGCTAATTGCGCCTGGACTGTTGATGAAACATTATCGAATGCGGAAATTCTAAAAAACTTAAATGTTGAATTTATCGAACAGCCTTTAAAAGCCAATGATTGGGAAGGTCAAAAAGAAGTTTTTAAACACTCAGTTTTACCAATTATAGCCGATGAAAGTTGTATTACAGAAAGTGATGTTGCAAAATGTTACAATCATTTTCATGGAGTAAATATAAAACTAATGAAATGCGGCGGCATTACGCCCGGCAGAAGAATGATTGCCGAAGCCAAAAAACTCGGTTTAAAAACTATGGTTGGCTGCATGACAGAATCTACTGTTGGAATTTCTGCAATTGCGCATTTATTGCCTGAACTGGATTATGTCGATATGGATGGCCCTTTATTATTAGCCGAAGATATTGCCAGCGGAGTTACGATTAAAAACGGAAAAACATTTTATCCTGACAGAACGGGAACAGGCGTTATTTTGTTCTGACATTCTTTTTAAAATAATGTACCTTTGTAAAAAATTAAACAATGACGAATAACGATATCCTAAAAAAACTTCGCGTGGCTTTGATGCTCCGTGATGACCAAATAGTTGAAATTTTAGAATTAGTAGATTTTAGAATTACAAAGTCAGAACTTGGCGCTTTTTTTAGAGCTGAAGATCATGAAAATTATATGGAATGCGGTGATCAGGTTTTGCGTAACTTTTTAAACGGATTGGTAATTCATTTAAGAGGAACGAAAGAAAATCCTAAAAACCCAAATGATGTTTTAGCGAAACACAGAGCTGAGATTCCAAAAAAAGAAACTTCTAAAGAAAGACCTGAATTTAAAGCAAGTTCAAAAGATGCTGAAAAAGGCAGAGGCGATCAAAAACCTTCTTCTAAATCTTCTGGTACTGCAGCTAAAAAACCTTTCAAGAAAAACAACACCAAAACTGCACCCAAAGTTCAGGTTGTAGAAAAAGTGGTTTACAAAAACGGTAAGAATAAGAAATAATTTCCAAAAAAAAAATCCCTTCGAATATCGAAGGGATTTTTTTATATAATTGATTTCTTATTTGATTAAGATAATGCAGCTTTAACTTGATCTGCAGCTTCTTGAAACTGAACAGCAGATAAAATTGGCATACCTGAATTGTCAATTAATTCTTTTGCAATTTCAGCATTTGTTCCTTGCAAACGAACGATAATTGGCACTTTAATAGCATCACCCATATTTTTGTAAGCGTCAACAACTCCTTGTGCCACACGGTCACAACGAACGATACCACCAAAAATATTGATCAAAATTGCTTTTACGTTTGGATCTTTTAAGATAATACGGAAAGCAGTTTCAACACGTTTTGCATCAGCAGTTCCACCAACGTCAAGGAAGTTAGCAGGCTCAAAACCAGCATATTTAATTAAATCCATAGTTGCCATTGCAAGACCAGCTCCGTTTACCATACATCCTACAGTACCGTCAAGATCTACATAGTTCAAACCTACTTCTTTAGCTTCAACTTCGATTGGATTCTCCTCACGGATATCACGCATTTCAGCATATTTTGGTTGTCTGTATAAAGCATTATCATCGATATTTACTTTAGCATCTACAGCCATAATTTTGTTATCAGATGTTTTCAAAACCGGGTTGATTTCAAACATAGAAGCATCAGAACCAATGTAAGCATTGTAAAGTGCATCGATGAATTTCACCATTTCTTTGAAAGCATTTCCAGAAAGACCTAAGTTAAAAGCAATTCTTCTTGCCTGAAAACCTTGTAATCCAACAGATGGATCAACTTCTTCTGTAAAAATTAAGTGTGGAGTGTGCTCAGCAACTTCTTCAATATCCATTCCACCTTCTGTAGAATACATGATCATGTTACGACCTGTAGCTCTATTCAATAAAACAGAAACATAAAATTCTGAAGTTTCACTTTCACCAGGATAGTAAACATCTTCTGCTACTAAAACTTTGTTTACTTTTTTACCTTCTGCAGAAGTTTGAGGAGTAATCAATTGCATTCCGATGATTTGTCCAGCGATTTCTTCAACTTGTTGCAAGTTTTTAGCCAACTTAACTCCACCACCTTTTCCACGACCACCTGCGTGAATTTGTGCTTTTATTACGTGCCATCCTGTTCCGGTTTCGGCAGTTAATTGTTTTGCAGCAGCCACAGCTTCAACTGCATTGTTAGCCACAATTCCGCGTTGAATGCGTACTCCGTAACTTGCTAAAATTTCTTTTCCTTGATATTCGTGTATGTTCATAATATAGAATTTGTCTGGTTCTGAATTTAGTTCAGAATAAAAGTGCGACAAAAATAGCAAAATTCAACTTAATAGTAAAATGTTTTTCAATTAAAAAAACCACTCTTATATATATTGAAGCGATAATCTTTTTTAAAGAAAACAAACAGTTAAACAATTGTATGTAAATTGTTAACTAAAAAACACTATTTCGTTTGAAATTTAACAAAAACATCAGTGATTTCAATAGCTCCCAAAGGATTTTTCCTGATATAATTTAAAACATATTGTGATTTTATCATTTAGCAATGGTTTCTATAATATTATTATCATTTAAGAAGTCTTTTTCTACTATTACAACAAAAATGTAAGTGAAAATAGATTTTTGATACATTATGTTTAACGAAATCTTTATTTTTGTAGAAAAAATATCAAGAATGAGAGTTAAAGAACAAGGGCTTTATTTGCCTGAATTTGAACACGACAATTGTGGTGCAGGATTTATTTGTAATTTGAATGGTATTAAATCTAATGACATCATTCACAAAGCATTGGATATCTTAATAAAATTGGAACATCGTGGTGCCGTTAGTTCTGATGGACGAACTGGAGACGGAGCCGGAATTTTATTTGATATCCCACATGACTTCTTTAAGAAGGTGTGTGACTTTGAAATCCCTGAAACGCGTGAGTATGCAGTAGGAATGGTTTTTTTACCAAAAAGCAAAAACCAGGTATCTTTTTGCATGAACACTTTCGAATCAACAGTGAAAGATCAGAATTTAAAGATCTTAGGCTGGAGAGATGTACCTGTTGAAGCTGAAAATTTAGGGCAGATTGCCGCAGAAAAAGAACCAACAGTTAAACAGGTTTTTGTTAGCAAAAACGGTCAGGATTTAACTGAACAAGAATTTAATGCAAAACTTTTTGCAGCTAGAAAAATTGCCGAACATGCTATTCGAGGATCAAAAACCTCTGAAAGTCACATGTTTTATTTCTCTAGTTTATCGACAACTACCATAATATATAAAGGTCTATTGATGCCGGAAGACATCAGCCGATATTATGTTGACTTAAAAGATCCCGACTTAGTGACTCGTTTGGCGCTTGTACACCAACGTTTCTCTACAAATACTTTCCCTTCATGGGATTTAGCACAACCGTTTAGATACATGTGTCATAATGGTGAAATTAATACACTTCGTGGAAACGTAAGTCGTATGCGTGCCCGTGAAGAATTAATGCAAAGCAAAGTTTTTGGTGACGACATCAAAAAATTATTCCCAATTATCTTAGAAGGAAAATCAGATTCTGCTTCGATGGATATGGTGGTGGAACTTTTATTGATGACAGGCCGTTCATTGCCGGAAGCCATGATGATGGTAGTTCCTGAAGCTTGGGAAAAACACCAAACCATGTCTGCTGAAAAAAGAGCATTCTACGAGTTTAACGCTTGTATTATGGAACCTTGGGATGGTCCAGCTTCTATTCCGTTTACAGATGGTAATGTAATTGGTGCGTTATTAGACAGAAACGGTTTGCGTCCTTCTCGTTATACTTTAACAAAAAGTGGTTTCGTAATTATGTCATCAGAAATTGGTGTACTAGATATCGATCCTGAAGATGTAATTCAGCACGGTCGTTTAGAGCCTGGAAAAATGTTTCTGGTAGATATGAACGAAGGTCGTATTATTGAAGACGAAGAAGTTAAAAAAGCCATAGTTACAAAACGTCCTTATAAGGATTGGTTAGATGCAAATTTATTGCCTTTAGCAAAAGTTCCGTACACGAATAATCCAACTCCGGTTGAGAAATTAGACTTCTTAACAAGACAAAAATTATTTGGTTATACTATCGAAGATTTAAAAACAATCATCAACCCAATGGGTGGTCAGGGAGCTGAAGCAATCAGTTCTATGGGTAACGACACGCCTTTGGCAGTTTTATCAGATCAACCACAGTTATTGTATAACTATTTCAAACAATTATTTGCTCAGGTTACCAATCCGCCTTTAGATGGTATTCGTGAAGAAATTATTACTGATATCAGTTTAGCAGTTGGTGGAGATTTCAATATTTTTGAAATTGAATCGAAACAATGTAAAAAATTAAAAATTCAGAATCCTGTTATTTCAAATGAGGATTTAGATAAAATCAGAAACATTGATCACGCAGATTTTAAATCGGCTACTATTTCTACTTTATATAAAATAGAAAAAGGAGTTAACGGTTTAGAGCGCGCGCTTGAAAAATGTGTTCAGGCAACGTACAAAGCTGTTTCAGAAGGATGCAATATTATTATTCTTTCAGACAGAGGCGTAAGCGAAGAATTCGCTCCAATTCCTATGTTATTGGCTTGTTCTTACATTCACCACTCCTTGAATATTTTACAAGTTCGTTCTAAATTCGGAATTATAATCGAATCTGCAGAGCCTCGTGAACCGCATCATTTTGCTTTATTGTTTGGATATGGCGCAAGTGCGATCAATCCATACATGGTAAACGAAATTATCCACGATCAGGTAAACCAAGGATTCATTACCGGAGTAAAAGCAGATTATGCTGTTGTAAATTACAACAAAGCGATTGCAAAAGGAATCGTTAAAATCATGAACAAAATTGGTATCTCTACATTACATTCATACAGAGCTGCTCAAATTTTCGAGATTTTAGGTTTAAACAAAACATTTACTTCTAAATATTTCCCTTACACACCTTCAAGAATCGAAGGAATTGGTTTGATCGAAGTAGAAAAAGAAGTGAAAAAACGTTTCCAAAAAGCATTTCCAAATTCAAAAGTTGCAAGTTTGCTTCCTTTAGAAATTGGAGGTATTTACAGATGGAGACGTGGTGGAGAAAAACACATGTTTAATCCAACTACAATTGCTAAATTGCAACAGGCCGTTCGTTTAAACAGCCCTGAAAGTTATAAAGAATACTCTAATATGGTCAATGAGCAAAGCTCTAACTTAATGACTATTAGAGGTATGTTTGAATTTAATAATTTAGATCCAATTTCTATTGATGAAGTAGAACCGTGGACAGAAATTGTAAAAAAATTCAAAACGGGTGCGATGTCATACGGATCTATTAGTAGAGAAGCGCACGAGAATTTGGCAATTGCAATGAACAGAATTGGCGGAAAAAGTAACTCTGGAGAAGGTGGAGAAGATCCTAAACGTTTTCAGAAAGAAATTAACGGCGATTCAAGAAACAGTGCAATCAAACAAGTTGCATCAGGACGTTTTGGTGTTTCGATCAACTATTTGACAAATGCTAAAGAGATTCAGATTAAAATGGCTCAGGGTGCGAAACCTGGTGAAGGTGGACAATTACCTGGAGAAAAAGTGGTGCCTTGGATTGCTGAAACAAGAAACTCTACGCCTTATGTAGGTTTGATTTCGCCTCCGCCCCACCACGATATTTATTCTATTGAGGATTTGTCTCAGTTGATTTATGATTTGAAAAATGCGAATCGTGAAGCACGTATCAACGTAAAATTAGTTTCTGAGGTTGGAGTTGGAACTATTGCTGCCGGTGTTGCAAAAGCTAAAGCTGACGTTATCCTGATTTCAGGTTATGACGGAGGAACAGGTGCTGCGCCATTAACATCATTACAACACACAGGTATTCCGTGGGAACTTGGATTAGCTGAAGCACAACAAACTTTAATCTTGAATGATTTAAGAAGTCGTGTAGTCCTTGAATGTGACGGACAATTGAAAACAGGTCGTGACGTAGCAATCGCTGCATTATTAGGAGCCGAAGAATTCGGTTTCGCAACTGCTCCGCTTGTTGCTTCAGGATGTATCATGATGAGAGCTTGTCACTTAAATACTTGTCCTGTTGGTATTGCAACTCAGGATCCTGAATTGAGAAAAAATTTCAAAGGAACTCCGGAGCACGTTATCAACTTTATGTATTTTATTGCTGAGGAATTAAGAGAAATCATGGCGCAATTAGGCTTCAGAACCTTGAAAGAAATGGTGGGTCAATCACAAAAATTAAATGTGAATAAAGCGATCAAACATTACAAAGCAAATGGTTTAGATTTATCATCAATTCTATACAAACCGGAAAAAGCTAAAACACAGCCAATTCACAATACAACGGAACAAGATCACGATTTAGAAAACGTATTGGATTTTGCAATTATCAAAGAAGCGATTCCGTCTATTTACAGAAAAGAAAAAACAAGAGTTACATTTAAAATTAAAAATACAGACCGTTCTGTAGGTGCTATTTTGAGTAATGAAATCTCAAAAATATATGGCGCACAAGGTTTACCTGATGACACTATTTTAGTTGATTTTGAAGGTTCTGCCGGACAAAGTTTTGGTGCATTTGCAACAAACGGATTGTCGTTTAAAATTCACGGAAACTGTAATGATTATTTAGGAAAAGGTCTTTCCGGAGGAAAATTGATTATCAAAGTCCCTCCTACTGCAACCTTCAAACCTGAAGAAAACATCATTATTGGGAACGTTGCCCTTTACGGAGCTATCACCGGAGAGGCTTATATTAATGGAATGGCGGGTGAGCGTTTCTGTGTGAGAAATTCTGGAGCAACTGCGGTTGTTGAAGGAATTGGAGATCACGGATGCGAGTACATGACAGGTGGTACAGTCGTTGTTTTAGGAAAAACAGGAAGAAACTTCGCAGCTGGTATGAGCGGTGGTGTGGCTTATGTTTACGATCCAAATCAAAAATTCGATTCAACTTTATGCAACATGGAAATGGTTGCATTTGATCCGATGGAAGAAGAAGACGTAACAAAACTAAGACGATTGATCAAAAACCATTCATTGTACACCAGCAGTCCATTAGCAAAAAGAATTTTAGCAGACTGGGAAAATGAGCAGAAACATTTCGTAAAAGTAATGCCAACTGATTACAAAAAAGCATTACAACGAATTGCAGAAGAGAAAAAAATAGAAGAATTAATAGCTGATTAAGAGGTTCTGAGTTACAAAGGTGCAGAGGTACTAAGTTTGAGTTTTTCAACTCACTTCTCACATCTCATATCTCACAACTAAATTTAATTAAAATGTCATGGGTAAAATAGGCGGATTTAAAGAATATAACAGAGCTGACGAAAGTAATTTAGCAGTAGCAGAACGTGTTTCGAACTACAACGAATTTACTATTCCGTTATCAGAAGAAAAGAAAAAAGAGCAAGGATCAAGATGTATGGATTGTGGTATTCCTTTTTGCCACAGCGCTTGTCCGTTAGGAAATTTAATTCCTGACTTCAACGACATGGTGCATCAGGAAGAATGGCAAGGTGCCTTAGAGATTTTACAATCTACTAATAACTTTCCGGAATTTACAGGTCGCTTATGCCCTGCTCCATGTGAGAAATCATGTGTATTAGGAATCATAAAAGAACCTGTTGCGATCGAAAATATTGAGAAAAACATCATCGAGAGAGGTTTTGATGAAGGCTGGATTAAACCACAACCGCCAAAAACAAGAACTGGTAAAACAGTTGCCGTTATTGGTTCAGGTCCTGCAGGTTTGGCAGCAGCGCAACAATTAAACAGAGCCGGTCACACGGTAACGGTTTTTGAAAGAGACAATGCCATTGGAGGTTTATTGCGTTACGGAATTCCAAATTTCAAATTAGAAAAAGGAATTATCGACAGACGTGTATTAATCCTTGAAGCAGAAGGAATCACTTTTAAAACCAATGTAAATGTTGGTGTAAACTTTAGTGTAGACGAATTAAACGCTTTCGATTCTATCGTATTATGCGGTGGAGCAACTGAAAGAAGAAGTTTGCCAACTAAAGGAATCGAAAGCAAAGGCGTTGTGCAGGCAATGGATTTCTTGACTCAACAAACTAAAGTTTTATACGGAGAATCAATTCCGGACCAAGTTAAAGCAACCGGAAAAGATGTAATCGTAATTGGTGGTGGAGATACAGGTTCTGATTGCGTTGGAACATCAAACAGACATGGAGCAAAATCTGTAACGAATTTCGAGATTTTACCAAAACCTCCGGTTGGAAGAAGCGAGTCAACTCCTTGGCCTTTTTGGCCTTTGCAATTAAAAACGTCATCTTCTCACGAAGAAGGCTGCGACAGAAACTGGTTAATTAACACTAAAGAATTCATTTCTAACAGTAAAGGCGAATTAACCGGATTAAAAACGGTTGAAGTGCAATGGAAAATGACTCCTGGTCAACGTCCTGAATTAATCGAAAAAGAAGGTTCTGAAAAAATCTGGCCTTGCGATTTAGCTTTATTAGCTTTAGGATTTACAGGTCCCGAGAAAACGTTAAGCGAACAATTAGGTCTTGAAGTTGATATGAGAAGCAACTATAAAGCAAAAAATTATCAAACAAATGTCCCGCACATTTTTACCGCAGGTGATATGCGTCGTGGACAATCTTTGATCGTTTGGGCAATCTCTGAAGGCCGCGAAGCAGCAAGAGAAGTAGATTTGTTCTTAATGGGCTCTACCAACTTGCCAACCAAAGGAAATGGAGATTTGCCGAGTTTATAGGCTTTTTTAAGGCTCAAAGATTCATAGTAACAAAGGGACAAAGGTTAGAGTGATCAAAGTAAAAACTTTGTTCCTCTGAGCCTTTGTCCCTTTGAACCTTAAAAAAATTTACAAAAATCTTTTTTAACCGACTTTTTGTTTAAAAACAAACAATTTGTTATAATTTGTTATTTTTCTACAAAAAATTTGCCGTTACTCAAAAGTGTAATAACTTTGCTCAAAATAGTTTAAAAATGCAAGCAAAAGATTTACTGCAGTTAGCAGACCAATTTGGAAGTCCATTATATGTTTATGATGCCGAAAAAATCCAATCTCAGTACAATAGATTAACGAAAGCTTTCTCTAAGGTAGAAAACTTGAGAGTTAATTACGCCATGAAGGCATTGTCAAACGTTGCGATACTTCAGTTATTAAAGAACATGGGGTCTGGTTTAGATACTGTATCAATTCAAGAAGTTTTATTGGGACTTCATGCTGGCTATGATCCTGACAAAATTTTCTTTACTCCAAACGGAGTTTCTCTTGAAGAAATCGAAGAAGTTGCCGCAATGGGTGTACAAATCAATATTGATAACTTATCTATTCTGGAGCAATTCGGAACAAAATATCCACAAATTCCGGTATGTATTCGTATCAATCCGCATGTAATGGCGGGAGGAAATGCTAATATTTCTGTAGGACATATCGATAGTAAATTCGGAATCTCCGTTCACCAAATACCGCATATATTGCGAATTGTAGAGAACACAAAAATGAGTATTGTAGGTATTCACATGCACACAGGATCTGATATTTTAGATATTGAAGTATTCTTGTATGCAGCTGAAATCTTGTTTGATACGGCAAAACATTTCAAAGATTTAGAATTCTTAGATTTTGGAAGCGGATTTAAAGTTCCTTACAAAAAAGACGATATCGAAACTGACATCGAAGAATTAGGTAAAAAATTATCAAAAAGATTCAATTCTTTCTGTGCTGAATATGGCAGAGATTTAACGTTGATTTTCGAACCGGGAAAATTCCTGGTGAGCGAAGCAGGTTTCTTCTTAGCAAAAGTAAACGTAGTAAAACAAACAACATCAACAGTTTTTGCTGGAGTTGACAGTGGTTTCAACCACTTAATCCGTCCAATGTTTTACGGTTCACAACATTATATCGAAAACATCTCAAACCCAAAAGGAAAAGAGCGTTTTTACTCTGTTGTAGGATATATTTGCGAAACAGATACATTTGCCAACAACCGCAAAATTTCAGAAATTACCGAAGGTGACATTCTTGCTTTCAGAAACGCCGGAGCATATTGTTTCTCAATGTCTTCAAACTACAATTCAAGGTACAAACCAGCCGAAGTTTTATGGAAAGACGGAAAAGGAATTTTAATCCGCCAACACGAAACATTCGAAGATTTGCTTAAAAATCAAATTCCGTTGCCAGAAGAAATTGCTGCAACAGTTTAAAATAAAAAAAAAGAATATCACTTTAATCCCGTTTCTTAATTGAAGCGGGATTTTTTTGTTTTATACTTTAGACTTTTATACTTTCGACAGCTTCTATTTATTCACAAATGTAGAACATATAAAGTTTATGCTTTCCAAAACAAAAATCACTTATATTTGAATAATCACTTATTGTTAAAATCATAGTCTATTAGTGTTCAAAATTATTCAAAAACTATTATGAATAAAATTTACTCAATATTTACAGAACTTAACATTAGCACTGTGGTTAATATTTTATCCGGCGTTGGAACATTCATTTCTAGCATAATTGCATTATTTGCTTTAAAAGAAGTTATGAAACAGCGTCGTGCAATGTATCAACCAAAACTTTATTTGAATGAATTTACTCTGGCCGTTAAAGGAAATCCTTTTTTAGAAAATCGATCATTTTATTATTTTCATCTTCATAATCTTCATGAGCCAGTAAACAAAAATGATACAAGTGGTTTTTCTATAATGGCTCAATTTTTCTTTGAAAATATTGGCTATGGAGTAGCAAGTAAAATTGAATATCAGTGGAATTTTGATTACAAAAAGGCATTAAAAGAAATATGTAATATAGATTCAGATTTTAATTATAGAATTGATAAGAGCGATAAATCAATTGTAATCACAAAAAATAACGAATATTATAGCTCATACAATTTTGATGATCTAAATATAATTAAAAAAACAGATTTTATTAAACCCGAAAGCTTGCAAAAAAACATTAAACCTACAACAATTCCAATTATAATAACAAGTTTATACATGGATTATGTAATGACAAAAAATAAAATGTATAGTGAAGTTTGCCAATCTTTTAGATCTGAAGAATTTATAGATTTCCCCTCTCTTGAGCTTGAATTATCTTATGAAGATATTGCGGGAAAAAGATATAAAATGATATATAATTTTAAATTAAATTGTTCAAATTCTTTTAATCAAAAGAATTTGAATTCAATAAATACAAAAGAAGAATTTGCAAATCTATGTTTTTATATTAAGTAATTATTTAGAGAAATATGCATTTTTTTTTTGATGTTAAATAATCTACTTTTACTACATTTTTTATAAATAAAAATTCCAAAACATGACATTTTTTGAAGAAGTAAAAAGGCCATTTAATTTAGTTACTATGTTTTTCACAATCGTATCCCTAATTTTATCAATTATATTTTATTATAATGGAATTAGAGATAAAGAAATTTCATATTCAATTAGCGAACCTACTGCCCTTATCTTTGATAGCAAGAATTCTTCATCTAGTATCAAATTAATAGAAAGAGATTCCATCATAATAACCGATAATGTATACTTACTTACAGGTTCTATCATAAATACAGGAGATCTACCAATATCTAAATCTGATTTGCGTAAAAATTTATCAATATTGCTTCCAAAAGCAAAAAGAATACTAGATTACAAAATAACAAAACAAAAAGACCCTTCAATCTCAAAATTCAACCTTAGCATTTTAAATAAAAATGCATTAAAAATACGTTGGAATTATTTTGATCCAAACGCTGGTTTCAATTTTCAAATTATTTATATAGGCAAAGAAGATCCAAATTTCACCTTAAATGGTAAAGTTTTGGGAATAGAAGAATTTCAAAAAATTAAATTAGATAAAGCAATTGATATTAAACTTTACTTAGGATTGGCTATTATGTATCTAATTTTAGTAGCCATGCTAATATGGCGTATAGCTAAAACTAGGGTAAATTACAATAGAAAAAAATATTACATTATCTATTGGGTGATGTTAAGTACAACAACATCAGTTTTAATATATTTGATAGTAAAAGTCATTAATATACAATTTGCATCAACTTTTATTTTAAAATAAAAAGATATTGGTAACGATTTTTTTTTCGCTCTGCGAAGTCTCTCGACTTCGCAGCGACAATAATAAGAGACAACACAAATCAAAAAAATATTGAAATGGATACGAAGTCGGGAGATTTCGCACAACACAAAACAACACCATTTTTTTACAATCCAAATCCTCTGACAAAACAACATATTTTATATAAATAATCATAATGAAAACAAAAGAATTAATTTACGCTAAATACATTTCACAACTAGAAGAAACATATTTTAAAGGATTTTATTTTGAAGCCGCATGGATACAATATGTTTTGCTTGAAGACAGATTAGTTTCACTTTTAAAAAATAGTGGGGGAAACTTAGATGCTAAAAATAAAGAAATTAGAATGATGGGGCCAAAACTAGGAAAACTTGTTGAGAGATGTTCAACTAGCTCAGTACTAAAAAATGAACTTGATAGAGATGATTTGATCAATAAATTAGATACATGGAAAAATTTAAGAAATACATTAATGCATTCTATGGTAGATGGCTCACAATCAATCAAACAAATTGAAAATGACATTCAAGAATTGGCAGAAACTGGTATAACATTGGTAAGGAACACAGCCTCAGCCGCAAGAAGAATAAAAAAAATAAATAAAAAAACTCCAATATAACACTATAGAGTAGATTTACAATCCGCGTTCGTAAAGCAAATCAATTTTGTATTATCCCATTTCTAAAGGTAAATGGGATTTTTTTACTCCACCAAAAACAAACTTCCATTAACTCAAATAAAAATATTATTTTAGCTTGGTAAACCAAAACCAAAAACCATTGAAATTACGATTCCCCTGTCGGTATTATTTCTGTTATTTACTACAACTATATTCAGTCAGACCATTGCTGATTTAAAACTAAAACCAAAAGAAATTCCTAAAAGCTATACTTTAAGCGACGGTCATATTTGTATTTCTCCGCAGGCTTGTAATTTTTATAATGATATCTCCCGCTAGCGCGAGCGTCCCGCTCGTGAACACAATCTTAAGATACCAACAATACAAAAACTTCACAGGCACGAGCGAGACGCTCGCGCCAGCAAGTGAAATCACACACTTAACTCGACAAAGTAAATCTCCAATAATAGAACGCGGATGACGCGGATTCGCTTCGCGAAAACACGGATTAAAACGGATTTTTCTCATGATCTTGTAACCCAATCTTGTCATTTCGACCAAAGGGAGAAATCACACACGTAACTCGACAAAGATTGGCGATTTTGCATGAGGAATTTCTTGTGTGATTTCTCCCTTTGGTCGAAATGACAAAACTTTACGAAACTAAAACACCAAAATAATTTCATCAGAAAAATCATATATTTGCTCTACACCAAAAAACACACAAACCAGTACCTCACCAAAAAAACATGTTTTTTACCAACCACTATTTTGTAAAAGAATTTTAAATATCTTTGAAGTATGAGCACAGCAACAAAACCTAAACACATTGGCAGAAATATTAGCCGAATCAGAGAGCTTCGAGGTATGAAACAAGAAGCACTTGCGGAATCAATTGGAGTAAGCCAACAAACTATTTCCAGCATTGAAACAAGCCAGGAAGTTGATAGTAAAAAACTTGTAGAAATTGCAAAAGTTCTTGGAGTTACGGTAGAAGCTATTGAAAACTTTTCGGAAGAATCTGTTTTTAATTATTTCAATACCTATTACGATACAAAAGATAGCGTAATTAATGCTGGTAATCTATGTTCAGCTAATAATTGTACATTCAATCCTCTTGATAAAGTTGTTGAACTTTACGAACGTTTGGTTCAGGTTGAAAAAGAAAAAAATGAATATTTAGAAAAGTTACTAAAAGAGAAATAATATTCTCAAAAGAACGTCTTTTATAAAAATTGTCCGCTCTTTGTCGAGTTTCTTGTGTGATTTCTCGTTCCTCGAAATGACAAACTATACGCATAGTAAACCCGACAGGTTTTTAAATCTGTCGGGTTTACTAATTTTAAATCCCTACACTAATTACAAATCAACATCATAGATTATTATTTTAATTCGTATTTTCGTCTGGTAAAATGTTGTCTACCCAAAAACTAAAAAACCATGAAAATTACGATTCCCCTGTCGGTATTATTCCTGTTATTTACTACAACTATATTCAGTCAGACGATTGCTGATTTAAAATTAAAAAGCAAAGAAATTCCTAAGAGCTACACTTTAAGTGATGGTCATATTTGTGTTTCTCCTCAGGCTTGTAATTTTTATACGGATATTGCCACGTACGCCAACTTTGTTGGAGTTGTAAAAAGCAAAGAAATTCAGAGTTTTAAAAGTAAAACAGATAGCGGTTCGATCATGTATTTTGAATTTGAAAACAGATTTAAAGGCGATAGTTTCCTGCAAGGATTATTGTGGGGAAAAGCCAAAGAACCAACAGACGAACATCCGGAAGAATATCTTGCAACAGGAAAATTTCTGATCATCTGGAGTTTTCGTCCTGACAGCGTCATCAAAGAAAAATCGGAAGCCAAAATTAATACGATTTTGCAATAAGTAAAAAGACATAATTCAATTAAATACACAAAATGAAACCACAAATACGAATCCTGCTTTACTCCATTTTATTCTTTTTATATCTTTCTTCAACTTCATCTTTACTGTTGTTGGGCGAAACATTAAAAACAGATCCTTACATCACTTTAGGCTGCGGTTTTGCTGTTCTAAATCTTATTTATGCTTTTTTCGCATTAAAATGGACGGTTTTATTAAATATAATCTGTTCTGTTTTAATTGCGTCTTTAGCGCTATTCTTGGCTTTGCAACTTGCAAACACACATCTATTTGTAAAGTATGATCCTTATTTGGTTAAAACAGCCATATTTACAAATGCTATTTTGTCTATTCTGTTTTGGGAGATTATTTATCAGGTAAAAATTAGAAAACAGCAATAATATATCAAATGTTAAACACACAGTAGTGCGTTTCCGTTCCAGTTTTAATTTAAAATTTCATAAATTTATGTACTTCTTAAAATAAATCTTATGAAAACTAAAAAAATATGGGCCAATTTAGGCGTCGAAGATCTGCAGCGAACCACTAAATTCTATAGCGAATTAGGTTTTAAACCAAACGGGACAAATACGGAACTTACCAGTTTTATGTTTGGAGAAAATGATTTTATCATTCATTTTTTTGTAAAAGAACGTTTTAAATGGGCGGTTAATGATGAAGTTGCCGACTTAAAAGAAGGAAATGAAATTATATTTTCTCTTTCGGCAGAAAGTACTGATGAAGTGCATCAATGGCTGCTCGCTGTTAAAAATGCCGGAGGACGAATTTTTGCTGAACCGCAAAGTTTTGAAAAAGGATATTTCTTTGGTTTTTCTGATCCCGATGGTCATAAATTTAATGTTTTATATTGGCCGAAATAAAATTTCTGCTTCTTAAATTTAAAAATTACATTATCTGAATTCGTCTAAAAACCAATATATTTACACCTTTAAAATCAATTGGTTTTTAGTATGAAAAAAATTATTTTACTCTTTTCAATTTTGTTTTTTGCCCTTTCTTCATGTGGTGTAAAAACGACGCAATCATTGTTGAGCGATGGAAATTACGATGCCGCTATTGATCGCGCGGTTGAAGCTTTAAAAACCAAAAAAGACTCAAAAGGAAAGCAAGATTATGTGTATTTGCTTGAAGAGGCATTTGCAAAGGCAAAAGACAGGGATTTGCGTGATCTTGAAATGATGACAAAAGAAGGTAATCCGGCTAATGCAGAACGGATTTATAATACCTATTTGCAATTGAATAACCGTCAGGAAAAAATAAGACCTTTGTTGCCCTTGCCTTTATTGAAGCTGGGAAAAAATGCTTCTTTTCCTTTTGATAATTACTCGGATCAGATTGTGAATAGCCGAAATGTGCTTTCAAAATATTTATATGACAATGCTTCGGCTCTTTTAAAATCAAAAAATAAAATGGATTTTAGACAGGCGTATGACAACTTATTTTATCTGGAAAGTATTAATCCGGGATATAAGAATGTAAAAAAAATGATGGAAGATGCGCAGTTTAAAGGAACTGATTTTGTCGATATTTATGCTAAAAACGAAACCAATATGGTGATTCCGAAACAGCTTCAGGAGGATTTATTGGACATTAAAACATACGGATTAAATGATAAATGGACGGTTTATCATAGCGTGAGACAAAAAAACGTGACTTACGATTACAGTTTAATTGTAAATTTTGTTCAGATCAATATTTCGCCTGAGCAAATTAAAGAGAAGGAATTTATCAAGGAAAGACAGGTGAAAGATGGTGTAAAAACGCTTTTAGACAGCAGAGGCCGTCCCGTGAGGGATAGTTTAGGCAAGGAAATAAAAGTGGATAATTACAGATTGCTTCGTGCAAATGTTTACGAATTCAGACAATTTAAATCCTGTCAGGTAACAGCAAAAGTTGATTTTGTCGATTTGAAAACAAATCAGTTAGCGCAGACTTTCCCCCTTACAAGCGAATTTATTTTTGAGAATATTTATTCGACTTACAAAGGCGACAGAAATGCTTGCGATGATAGTTATATGTCCTATTTTAATAAACGTCCTGTACCGTTTCCTAACAATGAGCAAATGGTTTTTGATACAGGAGAAGATCTAAAAGCAAGGCTTAAAGATATTATCGTAAGGAATAAATTTAGGGGATAAACAGCATAATTAATCCGTAATTCAGATAAAAACCAAAACTAATTAATAAACCAAATGCTTAAAAATTTTCTCCCTTTTGAAAAATTAGTCTATCGTTCTACATTAACCAAGGAAGAACTAACAGCACATCTTGAAAATGAAATTGAAGCCCAAAAAGCTTTTGGTTTTGGAGCTAGAAGACACACTTATTCTAAGCCTTACATTGGTAAAGTTCGAGATAATAGATTTGAGATTCAAAGAGCTATAAGTTACCGAAATTCATTTTCACCAATAATAAAAGGGGATATTAAAAATGATATAAATGGTTGTAAAATAAACGTGAGAATGAATCTGGAGGCTTTCGTACAAGCTTTTATGATAGTTTGGTTAGGCGGTGTTTCTCTTGCTTGTATAGCTGCATTATATAAAATAATATTTGATAATGATTTAGAGTCAGATGCTGGTTTTTTTATTTTTATTCCATTTCTTATGCTCGTAGTTGGAATTGTAATGGTTTCTCTTGGTTTTAAAGTAGAAAGTAAAAAAAGTATACAAGATTTAGAAGAAATTTTGAAGGCAAAAATAGTACAGTCATAAAATAGCAATAATGAAAACTTCAGAGGAAAATAAGCTGGATAACCCTGTTTGGTATTCTTTATTAGAAAACCATGCAGCATTTGCTCTTGATTATGGAAATACCAAATTCTACAATCCTGATTATTGCCCTTTTGGAGGTTTTATCTATTCTGAAAATAGTTCTAATGCGATAGATCAATATTCAGTTTTGTCCGATAATTTCTTTATTGTTGGTGAAAAACCTGAAATCTCTGATGCTGTAAAAATTGCGAAAGAATTAGTTTGTCTTCAAATGATTATTTACGATAAAATCGAACTTTCAATAGACGTCGAAATCGTAAAACTGACAGAAATTCACAATGAAATATTATGTGATTTAGTCAATTTGGTTCAGCCCGGATATTTTAAAAACAAAACGCCTTTACTTGGAGATTATTTCGGAATATTTAAGGATAATCAATTAGTTGCTATTACGGGAGAACGCATGAAAATGAATGATTTTACAGAAGTTAGCGCAATCATTACACATCCTGATCATACCGGAAAAGGGTATGCCAAACAATTGATTGCACATGTTGTAAACGCCATTTTTGATCAGGGAAAAATTCCGTTTTTGCATGTTGTCGAAACTAATATTGGCGCTATAAAACTGTATGAAAAACTGGGTTTTGTAACGAGACGAAAAATGAGTTTGTGGAATATTATAAAGTAATTAAATTTATTTATTGTCCTTTTTTACTCCTGTTTAATCCTAAATGAAATTTCGAAATTTCAATATCTATTCAAATAAAAACAACATGAATAAAATCCTAATTCTTCTTTTTTTTATTATCTCACCAGCGATTTTTGGGCAAACAAGCAAATCAACAGTTACGACTAAACCTTTTGTTTTAGGGGTAATTGAGGAAATTGATTCTAAAGAATTAGGCGAAAAAAGAATTATAAACATTTATTTTCCTGAAGGTTATAATCCTGCAGAAGCTACAAGATATCCCGTAATTTATTTATTGGATGGTTCGGCAGATGAAGACTTTATTCATATCGCCGGTCTGGTACAATTTAACAGTTTTGAATGGGTTAATCATGTTCCAAAATCAATTGTGGTAGGTATTGCAACTGTTGATCGAAGAAGGGATTTTACTTTTCCAACTACTATTTTAAAAGATAAAAAAGCCTATCCTACATCTGGTCATTCTGCTAAATTTATTTCTTTTATTGAAAAGGAATTACAGCCTATTATCGAAAAAAAATACAAGACCAATAATTCAAAAACCATAATTGGACAATCATTAGGCGGATTATTAGAAACTGAAATCTTATTTACAAAACCTTCGCTTTTTAATAAATATATCATCATAAGCCCAAGTTTGTGGTGGGATAATGGTTGTTTACTTAATGAAGATCAATTGCCCTTGCTTACTCTTTTCAAGCAGCCCATCGATATTTATATTGCAGTTGGCAAAGAAGGAATTACACCAACTGAAATACCCCGAGTTATGGAAGTTGATGCGAATTTGTTAGCGGAAAAAATCAAATCTGTTGAAAATAAAAATATAAATGTGCATTTTGAATATCTGCCTCTGGAAAATCATGGAACGATATTACATCAGGCTGTTTCTAATGCTTTTAGAGCTTTGTATCCAAAAGAAAATAAAGAATAAGCAAACTCAAAATAGTATAAAAAATATTTTATATATCTTTGCAATCATAAATCAACTACTTAATTCTATGTGAAATAAAATTTCTTTCAGACAATTATAAAAGCAATCTGCTAACGGTTTGCTTATTTGTTTATTCCCTAAAGAAAGAAATTATGCTTATTTTACAAAACATTTCATATTTACATACGAATAGAGATTTGCTGTTCGACAAAATTACTTTTACTGCCAATAAACAGGAAAAAATCGCTTTGATTGGTAACAACGGCGTTGGAAAATCAACTTTATTAAAAATTATTTCGGGCAAATTACAACCTTCTCAAGGTTTGCTTAAAGCAGATGCAAAACCATATTATGTGCCTCAGATTTTTGGGCAATTTAATCATTTGACTATTGCCGAAGCTTTGCAAATTGATGATAAATTCAACGCGCTTAAAGAAATTCTTGACGGTGATGTTACCGAAAAAAATCTGGAAATCCTGAACGACGACTGGACTATTGAGGATCGCTGTAATGAAGCTTTACAATATTGGCAATTGCAGGATTTAGATTTATCTCAAAAACTGGAAACGTTAAGCGGCGGGCAAAAAACAAAGATTTTCCTTGCGGGAATTTCTATTCATCAGCCTGAACTTATTTTGCTCGATGAACCCAGTAATCATTTAGATCTTGCAGCGAGAAATTTATTGTATAATTTTATTCAAAACACTTCGGGCACTTTGCTAATCGTAAGCCACGACAGGAAATTATTGAATCTTTTAAATGTGGTTTATGAATTATCCAAACATGGCATTACGATTTATGGCGGTAATTATGATTTTTATGCTGAACAAAAACAGATAGAAAACAACGCTTTATATCAGGATATTAATAGTAAAGAGAAAGCTTTACGAAAAGCCAAAGAAAAAGAACGCGAAACTCTCGAACGTCAGCAAAAACTGGATTCGCGCGGAAAAAAGAAACAGGAAAAAGCGGGAGTTTCGAGAATAATGATGAATACTTTGCGTAATAATGCCGAAAATAGTACCTCGAAAACAAAAAGTATTCACGCTGAAAAAATTGGCGGAATTACAGAAAATTTACACGAATTACGTGCTGGTTTACCAGAGATTGATAAAATGAAATTTGGTTTTGATAATGCCCGATTACACAAAGGCAAAATACTTTTTACAGCAACAGATATTAATTTTAGCTACAATAATGAATTGCTTTGGAAAGAAAATTTGAATTTTCAGATTTTAAGCGGCGATCGTATTGCTTTGAAAGGAAAAAATGGTTCCGGTAAAACAACTTTGATTAAAATTATTATCGGAAAATTATCTCCGCAAACAGGAACTGTTTATAAAGCAGAATCGACAATAGTTTACATAGATCAGGATTATTCATTAATAGAAAATCAACTTTCTGTATATGAACAGGCAGAAAAATATAATACTTCGGCTTTACAGGAACATGATATACGAATGAGATTGAATCGGTTTTTGTTTTCTCAAAATGATTTAGATAAATTATGCAGTTCTTTAAGCGGCGGAGAAAAAATGCGTTTAATGCTTTGCTGCTTAACCATTAGCAATCAATCTCCGGATATTATTATTCTTGATGAACCAACAAATAATCTGGATATTCAGAATATTGAAATTTTAACTCAGGCGATTAATGAATATCAGGGAACTTTGATTGTGGTTTCGCACGACGAATATTTTTTGGACCAAATTGATATTCAAAACAATATTAAGCTTACTAATTAAAACATTATTATTTTTAAATTTGTTTTTAGATATTAATAATCAACTTTAAACTATCTTGATCATGACACAAAATAAACAAACCGTAAACGAATATATGGCTGCTTTTAGAGTAAGCGATCATGAAAGAATCTTGGCTTGCCTGACTGATGATATTATTTGGGAAATGCCCGGAATTTATCAGCACGTTGGCAAAAAAGCGTTTGATAAGGAAATTGAAAATGAAAATTTTGTTGGAAGCCCCATTATTCATATCGTAAAACTGATTGAAGAAAATAATATTGTTATTGCCGAAGGTTCAGTTCAGGGCAGCATGAAAAACGGAGGTCTTCTGGACGCTGTTTTTTGTGATGTTTTTGAAATGGAAAACGGTAAAATCAAGAAATTAACTTCGTATTTAATGTCTAAAAACGCAAGTTTGAAATTTGAGTAAATTATCCAAGCCAGCCATCACGATCTAAACTTCGATATTGAATTGCCTCTGCAATATGAGAAGGAATAATTTGCTCTGCAGCATCCAAATCGGCAATTGTTCTGGCAACTTTCAGGATTCTGTCGTAAGCCCTTGCAGAAAGATTAAGTCTTTCCATAGCTGTTTTTAATAATTGTTTTGATTGTTCGTCGAGAGCACAAAATTCCCTGATTTGTTTGGTATTCATTTGTGCATTGTAATGAATGTTTGGTAATTCTTCAAAACGAAGCGATTGAAGTTCTCTTGCTGCAGTTACACGTTTTCTAATTTCAACGCTGCTTTCTGCTTTTCTGTCGTCTGATAATTTTTCGAAAGGAACAGGCGTTACTTCAATATGAATATCGATTCGGTCTAATAATGGTCCTGAAATTTTACTCATATAACGCTGCATTTCGTGTGGCGAAGATGTATTTGGCATACTCGGATCATTAAAAAAACCACTCGGACTTGGGTTCATACTCGCCACCAACATAAACGATGACGGATATGTTACGGTAAACTTGGCTCGCGAAATAGTCACTTCACGATCTTCCAGCGGCTGGCGCATTACTTCGAGAACATCGCGTTTAAACTCCGGCAATTCATCCAAAAATAAAACGCCATTGTGTGCCATCGATATTTCACCCGGCTGCGGATAACTCCCTCCTCCTACCAAAGCCACATTCGAAATCGTGTGATGCGGACTTCGAAATGGTCTTTGATTCATTAAACCAACTTCTTTTAATTTTCCGGCAACGCTATGAATTTTAGTTGTTTCTAATGCTTCTCGCAATGTCATTGGCGGTAAAATACTGGGTAATCTTTTGGCTAACATTGTTTTTCCGGCTCCAGGCGGACCAATCAAAATAATATTATGTCCTCCTGAAGCTGCAATTTCCATACAGCGTTTTATACTTTCCTGTCCGCGAACATCAGAAAAATCAAATTCAGGAAAATCGAGTGTTTTATAAAATTCTGTTCTCGTATCAATTGTTGTGGGTTCGATAGTTCCTTTGCCAGCAAAAAAATCAATTACCTGCTGCAAATTTTCAACTCCGTAAACATCTAAACCGGTAACAATTGCGGCTTCTTTTACATTTTGCTTTGGCAGAAAAAAACCTTTATAACCTTCTTCTTTTGCTTTTATTGCAATTGGCAAAGCTCCTGTTATAGATTGTAAACTTCCGTCTAACGAAAGTTCTCCCATAATAATATATTCTTCAATTGCCGGCGCTTTTATCTGATCTGAACCTACTAAAATTCCCATTGCGAGTGGTAAATCGTATGCAGAACCTTCCTTTCGCAAGTCGGCGGGCGCCATATTAATCGTTATTTTTTTTCCCGGTAAGGTTAATCCGTTATTTTTTAGAGCGGCAGCAATACGAAAACTGCTTTCTTTTATGGCATTATCAGGCAAGCCAACTAAATGATAACCAATCCCTTTGTCCATATGCACCTCAATCGTAATTGTGGTTGCTTCTACTCCAAAAACAGCACTTCCGTAAACTTTAATAAGCATAATATTTTTTATTAAATATTTCTAAATCTACTTAAAAATATTTAAATTATAGCTTTTTTACTACAAAATATAAATGCTAAAATTCTAATCCAATTTGATTTTTGATTTCTTCAACCATTTTACTCAAATCCAAGCTATTTTGATGCGACCAAAGTTTACTTTCTATTTGATTGTTTCTAATACAGTTATGACATTCTATCGCTTCATAAGAATATCCCTTTCCTAAATTTGGCAAACTAAAACTTGTTTCTTTTTCATCCTTAAATATAGAATATCCATTTGCCATAAACCATGGTGCACTAAGTTCAATACGCCCTTTTGTTCCGCTTATTGTTGCTTTCATATCAGATTCTGAAACTATTGAAGCATGTAAAACTGCCTGTGCATCATCGTATTGTAAAATCATTGAAGTTTGCAAATCAATATCATTTTTATGAAGAATAGATTTTGCTATTATTTCTTTTGGAATCCCGAGCATTATATAGGACAGAAATAATGGATATACGCCAATATCAAATAAGGCTCCGCCGCCATTATTTTTATTAAACAATCTGCTTCCTTCTGTTTCATTTCCAATAAAAGCAAAATCTGCTTTTATGTAATTTACTGCGCCAATTTCTTCCTTTTTAACTTTCGATAAAGCATCCTGAACTGACGGAATAAAACGTGTCCAAAAAGCTTCCATAAAAAATTTATTATGTTTTTTAGAAGCTTCAATCATTCGAACTGCATCATTATAAGATAATGCAATTGGTTTTTCGCATAAAACATGTTTTCCGTTTTCTAAGGCTTTAACAGATAATTCGGCATGTGAGTTATGCGGTGTAGCAATGTATATAATATCGACATTCGCATCTGCAAAAAGTGCATCGTAAGAATTGTAGGCTTTTGCGCAATTGTATTTTCGTGCAAACTCATTTGCATTATCACTATTTCGGGAAGCAACGGCAACTAATTCAGCGTCTTCCAGCAATTGTAAATCAGCAGCAAACTGATTTGCAATGTTTCCTAAACCAATAATTCCCCATTTTATTTTCTGGATTTCCATTGTTAAGCTTTAATTATAAAAATTGTTAAAAAGATCAAATATACATCATCAACAGAAAAAATATGACGATTTTCGGCAATAATCAAAGCATTTCAATCGCAAACAATTAATAAAAAAATAGGAAAAGTGTACATATTCTCAACTTAGGCAAAAAAAATGTTGCCAAATTGTAAATTTTAAGTCCATTTTAACAAATACATTCAAAACGAAGGGGGTTAAAATGAAAAATTAACAAAAATTAAACATTAGACTCTATTTTTTATAGGGGTGTTGAATGATTTTATATTTTTATCAAAAATTTAAAACTAAATAACTATGCGAAAAATTATTTTAAGTGTGATTCTTATCACGATTTTGTTACTATCTATTTTTTCCCTCTCATTTGTTACTGAATCAAAAACATTAGGCGCTCACGTTGTAGAACTAAAACTTGATACGGGTGATACCGCATGGATGGTTGTTGCAACTGCGTTTGTATTATTAATGACTCCGGGATTAGGATTCTTCTATGGAGGAATGGTAGGTAAGAAAAATGTAATCAGTACTATGCTTCAAAGTTTTATGGCAATGGTAATTGTTACAGTACTTTGGGTAGTAATTGGATTCGGGTTGTGTTTTGGACCAACTATAGGTGGTTTCATTGGAGATCCTTCATCAAATATATTTTTTCAGGGAGTAAGCGCAAACACCGCCTGGGAATTAGCGCCAACAATTCCAATGATATTATTTGCATTATTTCAGGCAAAATTTGCAATTATTACTCCGGCATTAATAACAGGAGCTTTTGCTGAACGTGTACGTTTCTGGGCTTATTTATTATTCATGGTTTTATTCATTATATTTATATATGCTCCATTATGTCACATGACGTGGCATCCTGACGGAATGTTCTTCAAATGGGGAGTTCTTGACTTTGCTGGTGGTACTGTAGTACACATGAGTGCTGGTTGGGCTGCTTTGGCGGGAGCAATATTCTTAGGAAAACGTAAAGTTCAAAAAGTTAATCCTGCCAGAATTACGTATGTATTATTAGGTACAGGTTTACTATGGTTTGGATGGTTTGGATTTAATGCAGGTTCTGCTGTTGGAGCCGGAAGTCTTGCTGCTCAGGCTTTAGGAACTACAACTATTGCTGCTGCTTCTGCTGCTATGGCTTGGGTTTTTCTTGATAAAATTTTAGGTCACAAATTATCTGCTATGGGAGCTTGTATTGGTGCTGTCGTTGGTTTGGTAGCTATCACGCCTGCTGCAGGTTTTGTGAGCATTCCACACGCTTTAGCAATTGGTATTATTGCCGCTGTAATAAGTAATCTTGTGGTTAGTAAATTCCCTAAAGGAAAAATCGACGATGCTCTTGACGTTTTTGCTTGTCACGGTGTTGGAGGTATGGTAGGTATGTTATTAACAGGTGTATTTGCTTCTAAAAGCGTAAACGCAGTTGTTGGTGACAATCAAGGTTTAATCTTTGGTGATGCTACTTTATTCTTAACACAATTAAAAGCATTAGTACTGGTTTCAATCTTTGCTTTTGTAGGTTCTTATATTTTATTCTTTGTTGTAAATAAAATTACACCTCTAAGAGTTACTGAAGAAAAAGAAGAATTAGGATTAGATATCTCTCAACACGGAGAATACTTATAAAATCAATTTCCAAAACAACTAACACAAAAAAAAAGCACTCTGAGTTTACTTAGAGTGCTTTTTGAATTTATTTTAGAGTGAAGATTTTAGATTGTAGATTTTAGATTGTAGATTTTAGATTGTAGATTTTAGATTGTAGACTTTAGATTGTAGACTTTAGATTGTAGACTTTAGATTGTAGACTTTAGATTGTAGACTTTAGATTGTAGACTTTAGATTATGAATTGTACTTTCTACATCTTACATCTTACTTCTTACTTCTTACTTCTTACTTCTTACTTAAAATTAGAAATCCCGTGTTTTAACCAAGCCAAATATTCATCTGCACTTACATAGCTAATTGTAGGTTTTGAATCGTTTAAATTCTTTCCTTCTAAGTCAGTAATTATATATAAAGGCTGCGTATTTGTTTTGTATTTTGAGATCATAAAATCTGTCCATTTATCACCAACCGTTATGATTTTATCTCCTGCAGCTGTTACAAATTGTTCCTCTTTTGGCAATTCGCGTTTATCGTCTACATAAAGAGAAATCAAAACAACATCATTTTTTAAGATTGGTAAAATTCTTTCGTCAGACCAAACATTGTTTTCCATTTTTCTGCAATTCACGCAGGCATAACCCGTAAAATCAAGCATAATTGGTTTGTTGATTGATTTTGCAAAAGCTAATCCATCTTCATAATCATGAAAAACCATAATTCCATGCGGTCCTAATTCTGCACCTTCAGGCAATCCTTTTTCAGATGCAATACCATTTCCTCCCTCTTTTCCTCCTATTCCTAACGGACTTTCACTATATGTTTGTGGCGGCGGAAAAGCACTTATTAATTTTAAAGGCGCTCCCCAAAGTCCCGGAATCATATAAATTGTAAAAGTCAAAACGATTAATCCTAATGATAATCTTCCAACTGAAATATGATGCGTTGGACTATCGTGTGGCAATGTGATTTTTCCGAAAAGATAAAATGCTAAAGTTCCAAAAATGGCAATCCAGATCGCTAAGAAAACTTCTCTTTCTAATAAATGCAATTGAAGAACTAAATCAGCATTTGATAAAAATTTGAATGCTAATGCCAGTTCTAAAAACCCTAAAACTACTTTTACAGTATTCAACCAGCCGCCGGATTTTGGCAATGAATTTAACCAACCCGGAAACATTGCAAACAACATAAATGGCAAAGCCAATGCTGATGAAAAACCTAACATTCCAACAATTGGAGCAATTCCCCCGTTTGAAGCAGCTTCAACTAATAAAGTTCCAACAATTGGTCCCGTACAAGAAAATGATACAATTGCCAAAGCCAAAGCCATAAATAATATTCCAACAATTCCGCCTCTGTCTGCTTGTTGATCTGCTTTATTTGCCCATGAATTTGGCAGCATAATTTCGAAAGCTCCCAAAAATGAAACCGCAAAAACAATCAATAAAATAAAGAATATCAAGTTAAACCAAACATCTGTAGACAATGCATTTAAGGCATCGGCACCAAAAACTTTAGTTACAATTAAACCTAATATTACATAAATAGCAATAATCGAAAAGCCGTAAATAATAGCGTTTCTAATTCCTTTTGCCCTGCTTTTACTTTGTTTGGTAAAGAAACTTACCGTCATTGGAATCATTGGAAAAACGCAAGGTGTTAACAACGCTGCAAATCCTGAAATGAAAGCAATAAAAAAGATAGACCATAAACTTCTTGTTGGTGCAGGCGCAGGAATTTCATCTTCTTTTGAAGCTCCGCTAACTTCTGTTTTTGCAGATTCTGTTTTAGCTTTTGCAACTGAAGTTGATAAAGTATCTACAACTAAAGCCGGAACTTTAGTTTCATCTAATTTTGTCTCTGAAATAGTTGGAACAGCATCCATTTTAAAAGTCGATGGAACGCTGATTGAGAATTTTTTATTCGAATTAATGCAAACTTCTTTACAAACCTGAAAGTCAAAATCAACATCAACCGTTTTTAAATTCGGATTTATAATCTTGATTTCCTGTTCGATATGCGCTTTTCCTTCAAAGAAAGTTTCATTTACTCCAAAAACATCATTAAAAGCTGTTCTGGTTTTCCCTTCTTTGGCTTTACCAACTAATTCGTAGTTTCCCTTTTGATTTTTAAAGGCAATTTCTAACGCAAGCGGACCTCCATCCGGCGTAAATTGCGAATACATATGCCAGTCTTTTTCAATCGTTCCATCAAAAATTAAAACCGCATTATTGCCTTTCTTTTCAATTTTAGACGTCCATTTTACCGGTTCTAAAATTTGAGAGTTGCCTTTTGCAAAAGCAAATATGAAAAATAACAAAAAAACAATGGTTTTAGTCCAAACACTTTTTGATATTTCAGCCTGATGGGATTGAGTAAAGTTCATTATTGTAATTCTATTTTAAGTATATTATTTGTGGTATCTTCTATTTTAAAACGTTCGTCCTGTCTAATTCCAACAACCCATACAATCTGATTATTGGAACATAAAATCCACGTTTTTTCTTTTTCAATTAGCGACAATTTCTCATCTTTAAAAAGTTTGCTCACCTTTTTTGATTTGCCGTTCATGCCAAAAGGATGAAAAACATCTCCCTCATTCCATTTACGTAAAACCAAAGGAAACTGGATTTTTTTAGCGTCAACAAAGATAGACTTATTTGAATCTATTGTAATGTCATCTACCCGACAAAGCTTCAATTTTAAGGGAAAATTAACGTCTTCTTCATTTTCAGTAATCAGATATTCATCCTTTTCATCTTCTTCTAAAATCGGACTTAAAATCAACGTATTTCTATTTTTTAGCAATCGAAATTCCGCAGCAAAAACCTGTTTGCCAGATTGTCCGTCAACTAAATCATAAACATCATTCCAAGCCAAAAAGCCAAATTCATTCAGCCATTGGTACAAATACGATTTATAATTAGGAAGTTTTATTAGCTGATTTAAATCAAAATGAATATCATTGCCAACTTCTTTCGCCACTTGCTGATAAATCATAATCGAAGCATCTTCAATCATTTCTTTTGATTCCTGCAAATACGATTGTGTTTTCTGAAAAGCATTCAGGAAGTTCGGATTTATTTCTTTTAAAATCGGAACCAGATCATGACGGATTTTATTTCTCAGATATTTATTCGATGCATTACTGCTGTCTTCACGCCATTCGATATTATTTTCTTCTGCGTATTTCAAAATTTCTTCTCTCGAAAAAGGCAAAAGCGGACGTATAATTTTATCATTTTGTTCCGGAATTCCGGTTAAACCATCTAATCCCGTTCCGCGTGTTAAATTGATAATGAAAGTTTCCAGATTATCATCGGCATGATGTGCCGTTACAATATAATCGAAGTTTTTGGTTTCTAAAAGTTCATAAAACCAGCTATAACGCAATTCGCGAGCCGCAACCTGTGTAGAAAGTTTATAATCTTTTGCAAAAGCTTCGGTATCAAATTGCGTTGTAAAAACGGGAATATTATTTTGATCGCAATAGTTTTGAATGAAATCCTGATCACCAAAACTTTCTAATCCGCGAAGCTGAAAATTACAATGCAAAACAGCAATTTCATAAGGTAGTTGTTTCAATAAATGCAGCAAAACCATACTATCTAAACCTCCGCTTACGGCAAGAAACAGTTTTTTATATTCCAAAAATGGAAATCTTGATGCGAGATGATTTTGAAATTTTGAAAGCATTTTATAAAAGTAGAAATTAAATTTTATTTATTACTGTTATTTTTCGCCACGAATTGCACTAATTCACGCTAATTTTTTCACGCAGATTTAAAAAGATTTAAGCCGATTCACGCAAATTAATTTTAATAAAAATCTATTCAAATCTGCTTTAATCTGCAGAATCTGCGTGAAACTAAATCATTTTAATCCAGTAATCTGTGGCTATATTTTTTCGTCACGAATTGTGCTAATTGTTTTTCACGCAGATTTAAAAAAATCTATTCAATCTGCTTTGATCTGCAGAATCTGCGTAAAACTAAATCATTTTAATCCAGTAATCTGTGGCAAAAAAATAATTCGTGCAATTCACAGCTAACATTTTTTAAAAATTACTGCAAAACTTCATGCATAGCTTTCGCTTTCAACAAACATTCTTCATATTCTTTTTCTGGAATTGATTGCGATGTAATGGCGCTGCCAACAGAAAACGAAACATATTTATTTTCCTGATTGTACAAAATACTTCTGATTACTACATTAAAATCAAAATCGCCGTCAGGCGTGAAATAACCTACTGCTCCGCTATATAAACCACGTTTGGTTTCTTCGAGATTTTCGATGATTTTCATAACCGAAATCTTGGGCGCGCCCGTCATACTTCCCATTGGAAAAGTGGTTTTTAAAACATCAATTGGTAAATATTGAGGATCTAATTTTGAAGTTATAGTCGAAATCATTTGATGAACCTGCAAAAAAGAATAAATCTTGCAGAGTTCTACGACTTCTACAGAACCTTTTTGTGCGGTGTGCGATAAATCATTCCGAACCAAATCTGTAATCATGATATTTTCAGCGCGTTCTTTAGCATCTGATTCTAAAAATTGTTTCGATTTTTCGTCTTCTGCAGGATCTGAAAAACGTTTTGAAGTTCCTTTTATTGGTTGAGAAATTAAAGTTTCTCCTGTTTTTTTTAAATAACGTTCCGGCGAAGCTGAAAGCAAATATTGTTTATAATTTTTGAAGAAAACAGAAAATGGCGCTTTTGAAATTTCATTTAGTTTCTGAAATTTTTCTAACGGATTTATATCCGCATTTTCAGCATAAAATTCCATGCAAAAATTGGCTTCATACATATCACCTGCGTGAATATGATCCAGCATTTTTGTTACTTTTTCTATATAAAATTCTTTCGAAATTCGCTGTTCCACTTCGACTCCGCTCAGTGTAACAAATGGTTCGTCATTACTTTGGACTATCTCATCAAAATCATCTTCAACCTCATCATCACAAAGCAATAAATACTGGATTTCAAGTTGATTTTCTTTCAGTATAAATATTTTTTTTGGCTGAAAGAAAAACAAATCCGGAAAATTTAATCCATCAAAATTTGATGATTTTAAATCTTCAACATCATTTTTTAAATCGTATGTTAAATATCCAAAAAGCCAGTCTTTAGTAGTTTGCTGATATTGTTTTAAGTCTTCAAACGCGTTATGAAAATCTGTTTTTAAAGACGTAAAAGCATCCACGGCCAGCATATAATTGAAGCTTGAATATTCTTGCGGATAGGAATTACTATCCAAAAAAACGACTTCGCGAAATTGCTGTGACCAGGTTAGAAGTTGCTGCTTAAACTGCTCTGGATTTGGAATATGTTTATGAATGGAAACTCTCAAAAAAGTATAAATTTTAGACTTCAAAATTACGACAAAAAAAATCCTTCGATAAAGTAATCCCGAAAAATTATTGGCACACTTTTTAGTATATCGAATTAACACTTATTATTAAAACTTTTGCCAATTAATTGAAAATTACTCACAGATATTCTAAGAAGAAGAAAAATACGCCACAGATTTCACAGATTAACGCAGATAAAAAAATCATCTAAAATCATTTAATCTGTGGCAAAAAAACAAAACTAGCCTGAAAGACAGGCAAGTCATTTATTAATCAACTTTAAAAACCTTTATGAAAACAATTGCAAAATTAGGCTTGACAGCCGTGGTAATCATCGCATTACTATTTTCTTGTAAAAAAGCAGATTATGCTTCTGCCGAAGCAACTGCAGATTATCAAACAACAGACAGCACGGCTGTTTCATCATCGGCAGCGGTGGAAAAAAAAGACAGCAAACAGAAATTTATTCGAACTGCCGATATTAAATTCAAGGTAAAAAACGTCGTCAAATCTACTTATGCAATTGAAAACGCTGTCGCTAAATTTGGAGGTTTTGTTACTTATACCAATTTACAAAGCAATATTCATGACCAGATTAAAACTAAAATCAGCCAGGACAGCACTTTAGAAACTACTAAATATTCTGTAGAAAATAATATTACAATTCGCGTACCCAACACACAACTTGATACAATTATAAAAAGTATCGCCAGACAAATTGATTTTCTGGACTTTAGAATAATTAAAGCCGATGATGTTTCGCTTAAATTACTAGCCAATCAACTTTCGCAAAAAAGAAGTGCCGTAAACGAAAAAAGAGTTGAAAAAGCGATTGATGAAAAAGGCAAAAAGATAAATGATATTATGGATGCCGAAAATACTTTGGCTAACCAAAAAGAAGCAAATGATAATCGAACAATTGATAATTTATCTTTACAGGATCAGGTCAATTTCAGCACGATCACTTTACAGCTTTATCAAAACGAAACAATCAAACAGGAAATATTGGCAAGTGAAAAAAACAGCGATGCTTACAAACCAAATTTAGGCATTCAGATTATTGATGCACTTAAAAATGGCTGGTATATTCTCGAAGCCGTTTTTGTATTCTTTTTAAATCTTTGGCCTTTTATTTTGATTGGTTTGGGAGGATTTTTTCTTTATAGAAAATATATCAGGAAATAACAAAAACTGTTAATAAACCAGCAATTTAATAAGAAAAAATTCATTATATTTGATATAGGATTAGATTTATCCTAAAATAGGATTGTATTGATTATAAAATTCTCAATAAATCTGGCTTAGAAACAGATTTTCATTTTAGCAGAGAATTCAATTTGTAATGTTTATCAGCAAAATAAATTATATTTTTTAACCTATCTAAAATCCTAGTATTATGAAAATTGCCACTATTATTGTTCGCGTCTTAATTGGTCTATTATTGCTTTTTGCTTCCATCAGTTATTTTTTCCACCTAATGCCTGAGCCAGAAACTACAGGAAATTTTAAAGCCTTTAATGTAGGTTTGATGGCTTCGACTTATTTAATGCCTCTTGCTAAATCAATTGAATTGCTTTGCGGAATTGCATTTGTAACAGGACGTTATGTAACATTAGCTAATATTTTGATCTTACCTATTACGGTAAATATTTTGTTTATTAATTATTTTCTGGCTCCGGAAGGTTTGCCAATTGCAGGTTTATTATTTCTCGCCAACTTATTTTTAATTTACAGATATTGGGATAATTACAGAAGTGTTTTCAGAGCATAAATTATTCTCATTCAAACATAAAAAAACCCGACACTTTACAATGTCGGGTTTTCTTTTTTAATTTTTATCGTGTTTTACCTATATCAGTTCATTGCAACTATTATAACCAGAATAAAAAGGACCAAAAAATGAGACCCTAAGCATACCAACATTGTCCTTTTTGACGAACTTGGCTTTCGCGATGCTTTCTTCCCATTTGTCTTTTGTGACATTATAGCCCCTATTATCAACTTTTATAGTGCTGTTATATATCTATTTTTCATGATATTATCTTTTTATAGAAGTAGAGATAACATCTGAATTTCACATCTAATTTACAAAATTATTTTTGAATTTTATATTTTATATTTATAAAAATAGTTGCTGAAAACAAAAAACCCGTCAGGAATAACTTGACGGGTTTTAAAATATGGCTTTACGTAATTATACGTGTAATGCTCTGTTATCTGTTGCTGCCAATGCTGCTTCTTTTACCGCTTCCGCGAAAGTTGGATGCGCGTGGCTCATTCTTGAAATATCTTCAGCAGAAGCTTTAAATTCCATTGCAGTAACTGCCTCGGCAATTAAATCGGCAGTACGGGCTCCAATCATGTGAACTCCTAAAACCTCATCAGTTTTAGCATCAGCGATGATTTTTACAAATCCGTCAAGATCTCCACTTGCTCTTGCACGACCTAAAGCTTTAAATGGAAAACTTCCTACCTTATATTCAGTTCCAGAAGCTTTTACCTGCTCTTCAGTTTGTCCAACTGCAGCAACTTCCGGCCAAGTGTAAACTACACCAGGAATTAAGTTATAATCGATATGCGGTTTTTGACCTGCTAAGATTTCAGCAACCATTGTTCCTTCTTCTTCTGCTTTGTGCGCTAACATTGCTCCACGAACAACATCACCAATTGCATAAATATTAGGAACATTTGTTTGTAAATGATCGTTTACCTCAACTTGTCCTCTGTCTGAAATTTTAACTCCAGCTTTGTCAGCGTTTAATCCGTCTGTGTAAGGACGACGACCAACAGAAACTAATGAATAATCTCCTTCTAGAGTGATTGTTTCTCCTTTTGCATTTTCAGCCTGAACTACAACAGCATCGCCGTTTCTTTCTACTGATTTTACTTTGTGAGAAACGTAGAATTTCATTCCTTGTTTTTTCAATACTTTAGTTAATTCTTTAGACAAAGCACCGTCCATTCCAGGAATAATTCTGTCCATGAATTCTACTACAGAAACCTGTGCTCCTAAACGAAGGTAAACTTGTCCAAGCTCGATTCCGATAACGCCTCCACCAATAATTACCAAGTGTTTTGGAACTTCTTTTAAAGCCAAAGCTTCTGTAGAAGTGATGATTCTTTCTTTATCAATTTTGATAAAAGGCAAAGAAGATGGTTTTGAACCTGTAGCAATTACAGTATATTTTGCTTCGATAGTTTCAGATGTTCCGTCAGCTTTTGCAACTGCAATATGTGTTGCGTCTACAAAAGAACCTAAACCTGTAAAAACTGTAATTTTATTTTTGTCCATTAAGTAGTTGACTCCTCCTACGGTTTGATCTACAACTGCTTGTTTGCGGGCAACCATTTTCTCTAAATTGATCTTTACATCACCCGAAACTTCGATTCCGTGATCTGCAAAATGTGCAATTTCAGAATAATGATGAGAAGAAGCTAATAAAGCTTTTGAAGGAATACAACCTACGTTAAGGCAGGTTCCGCCTAAAGCGTTATACTTTTCTACGATTGCTGTTTTGAAACCTAATTGTGCGCAACGAATTGCTGATACATATCCGCCAGGACCTGAACCTATAATGACTACGTCAAATGAACTCATAGTTTGTCTATTTTATTTTTAGCGATACAAAATTAAGGAATAAAGTTTTGTTTAAAGTTTAAATTTCAATGTTTTTTGTGTGAAATTTTGGTTGGAGGTTTTACTGCGAATGGAGCTAAGATTTGTTTTTTTGCCACGAAGACTTGATGGCACAAAGTTTATATTGAAGTGTGTATGTCATTTCGACGAAAGGAGAAATCACACAAGAAACTCCGCAAAGTATATCTTCAATCTTTGTCGACTAACTAATGTGATTTCTCCTTTCGTCGAAATGACAAAAAAGCTAAAAAATTACCGTCGAATTCTTCACTTCACTAATCATAAACATACTTTGCGTACTGCCAATATGTTGCAGCGAGGTTAGTTTTGTTACCAGAAATTCCCTGTATTCTTCCATGTCTTTTACTAAAACTTTCAGTATATAATCGTAATCGCCACTTACGTGATGGCATTCTAAAACTTCGTTTAGTTTGATGACTTCGCTTTCGAATTTGGTTAAGAATTCTTTGGTGTGCTGAATGAGTTTTAAGTGACAGAATACGACAAAGCCTTTATCAATTTTGGTTTTATCTACTAACGCTACATAATTTTTGATTATGCCTTCGCGCTCTAACTTTTTAATGCGTTCGTAAACCGCGGTTACCGAAAGATTAAGTTTTAATGATAATTCTTTGGTTGTTTTTTTACTGTCGGTTTGAAGTAAAACTAAGAGTTTTTTATCGGTGGTGTCTAAGGTCATAGCTGTGTCATTGCGAGGAAAAGCAATCTCATCCTCATAGTTATTCTTTTTGGTTAATTATTAAGTGAAAGAAAATCTATTGAATTATACTTTCTGTATCAAATTTAGAATAATAATCCTAATAATCACATTTATATAGTTTTAAAATCTAATTATATAGTTTATGATTGATTAATTTTCTAATAAAGAGTTATTTTGAATAGAATTTCTTTTGAAAACGAGTGCTGGAAATAGCTCCTTATTCTTCGACTCCGCTCAGAGTGACAATGGCAATTTTAAAAATCAATTTCAATAACAATAAATACTAACCAGAGGAGATTGCTTTGTTCCTCGCAATGACATAAAAAATGAAAGACTTTAACCCGGCAGACAAAATTCAGGATTTACAATACTTTGGGGAATTTGGAGGTGTGAATCCGTCAATTTCTGATTCTTCGACTTATACTTTTTTATCGGCTAAAACGATGTTCGATACTTTTGAGGGAAATATGGAAGGTTGTTATTTGTATTCGCGCCATTCGTCGCCTAGTAATTTGTATCTGGATCAGGCTTTGGCAGCGATGGAAGGAACGGAAACTGCGAATGTTTCGGCTTCGGGAATGGGAGCGATTACGCCTACTCTATTGCAGCTTTGCGGCGCGGGCGATCATATCGTTTCAAGCCGAACTATTTATGGTGGAACATATGCTTTTTTGAAAAATTTTACTCCGAGATTTGGGATTGAAACGAGCTTTGTAGATATCACAAAACTGGATGTTGTGGAAGCGGCAATTACACCAAAAACCAAAGTTTTGTATTGCGAAACGGTTAGTAATCCGTTATTGGAAGTGGCTGATATTGCCGGTTTGGCTAAAATTGCTAAAAAGCATAATTTGAAATTGGTTGTTGATAATACGTTTTCGCCTTTATCTGTTTCTCCGGCAAAGTTAGGCGCAGATATCGTCATTCATAGTTTGACAAAATATATTAATGGAAGCAGCGATACGGTTGGCGGTGTGACTTGTGCTTCGAAAGAATTTATTAATTCGCTGAAAAATGTAAACTCGGGAGCGAGCATGCTTTTGGGACCAACGATGGATAGTTTGCGCTCTGCTTCGGTAATGAAAAATTTACGAACGCTTCATATCCGAATTAAACAACATAGTCATAATGCGCATTTTCTGGCTGATCAATTTGAAGCTGATGGCTTAAAAACGGTATATCCAGGATTGAAAAGTCACCCGAGTCATGAACTATACAAAACGATGATTAATCCTGAATATGGTTTTGGCGGAATGATGACAATTGATGTTGGAACTTTGGCAAAAGCCAATGAATTAATGGAATTGATGCAAGCCAGAAACTTAGGATATTTGGCAGTAAGTTTAGGATTTTACAAAACATTATTCAGCGCGCCCGGAACTTCGACTTCAAGTGAAATTCCGTTAGAAGAACAACACGAAATGGGATTAACGGATGGTTTGATTCGTTTTTCGATTGGGCTGGATAATGATATTCAGCGTACTTATGAAATGATGAAGGCCTGTATGGTGGAGCTTGGGGTTCTTTAATAAAAAAGCCGTTCTGAGAATAATCTCCGAACGGCTTTTCCATTTATAATTTATAATTCACAATTAATAATTATCTACGCTTGTTGAGGAAAGTTCAGCTTACTGTTTTTTCTACTATAGGTAAAGTAAATAAACAATCCGATTAGTAACCATATTGTGAAGTAAATCCAGTTCCAGACGCTTAATTCCGCCATCATGTAAAGACAGCAGATTAATCCTAAAAGTGGAATTAAAGATAAATTTTGTCTGAATGACCAAACGGCTAATCCAACTAAAACTAAAAGGAAAATCCACATTGGAATTTTGTGTTTGAATAAGCTAAATCCTGATTCATATTTTAATGAATCGCTAATTGGTAATCCTTTTACAACAGCAGCATATTTTACATCGTCATCCTGATATTGAGCTAATAAATGCTCTAAGTCTGATGTTTCGGCAGTTTTATTATGAACGTCGATACTTTCTAAATAATTAAAAACTTTTGCTGATTCGTCTTTATTTAAAGATGTAATAATAGTCGTTGCATCATAAGTTTGCGATTCGTTATTGATAAAAGCCATTGTCGCTTTATTGTTGAAAGCAAAAGCATAATACAACCCTGCGATGATTAAAACAGGCATTATGAATTTTGAATTTACATAAGGTGTTTTGAATTTTCCTCTTGGAATTTCCGGCTTATTTTGCAACACTAAAACTCCGGCGCAAACCAATACAAAGGCAAATAAAGTTCCGATACTGCATAAATCTGTTACCATTGTTAAATTTAAAAACAAGGCTGGAATCGCAACCACAAAACCGGTTACAATTGTAGCAAATGATGGTGTTTTAAATTTTGGATGTACGGTAGAAAATTTCTTTGGCAATAAACCATCACGGCTCATACTCATCCAGATACGCGGCTGTCCCATTTGAAAAACCAACAAAACGCTCGCCATAGCAATTACTGCACTTACGGCAATAATTCCCGACATCCATTTTAAGTTTAATTTATCGAATACAAACGCCAGAGGATCTCCAACATTTAATTCGTTATAACGCACCATTCCGGTTAAAACCAAGGCAATGGCAATGTATAAAAGTGTACAAATAATAATCGCCCACATCATGCCGCGTGGTAAATCGCGCTGTGGATTTTTACATTCTTCTGCTGTTGTAGAAATGGCATCAAAACCTATGTAAGCAAAGAAAACTGCTGATACTCCTTTTAAAACTCCGCTAACTCCATTTGGCGCAAACGGATCCCAATTGGCTGTATCTACATAAAAAACACCTACAGCTATTACTAAAAGTACAATACAAAGTTTTACGACAACCATGACATTACTCGCATTACGAGATTCTTTCATTCCTCTGTAAACCAATGCAGTAATTAAAATAATAATGAATAAAGCAGGCAAATCGGCCACAAAATGGAAAGATCCAATTGTTGGCGCTGTTGTCCAGGCTGTATATGCGGCTTGCAATCCCGAACTTAAATTTTCGTATGATTTTCCGCCATGCATTAAAGCCGTAGCATCTTTAAATCCGTTTGAAGCGGTCAGGTAATCCATCTGAATCCATTGTGGCAAATGAATCCCGCCACTCTGGAGCAGTCCCGTAAAATAATCACTCCACGAAATCGCGACCGTAATATTCCCTACAGCATATTCCATAATTAAAGCCCAACCGATAATCCAGGCGATAATTTCTCCAAAAGCAACATACGAATACGTATAAGCGCTTCCTGAAACCGGAACCATCGAGGCAAATTCTGCATAAGCAAAAGCGGCAAAACTACAGGCAAGTGCTGTAAATAAAAACAAGAAAATAACGGCAGGACCTCCATCTGCACTGGCTTTTCCGATAGTACTAAAAATTCCTGCGCCAACGATTGCAGCAATTCCAAATGCAGTTAAATCTCTAGTTGTCAAATGCTTTCCTAATGCATTATGACCATCTGCTTCGTTTTTTGCAACTTGCTTTAGAATATCTTGTACCGTTTTTTTTCGGAATAAACCTGATAATGCCATATGTGAGTTTGCTTTATAAATTAATATTTTTCGGTCTTTGTGGTTTTATTTTGCAAATAATGCAAAAATTATCCTGATTTCAAATATATAAAACCATTTTGTTTTAGAGTATGTTTTTTTTCGCCACGAATTGCACAAATTTTCCCGAATTTTTTTTCTGCCACAGATTAAAATGATTCACACAGATTATTTTAATCTAAATTTCACGCAGATTTAAAAAGATTTAAGCAGATATGCACAAATAATTTTATAAAAATCTAAATTAAATCTGCTTTAATCTGTAAAATCTGCGTGAAACAAAAAAATCCGTGCTCATCCGCGTTTTCACGAAGTGAATCCGTGCAATCCGCTTGCAATCTCTCAACGTAAGCAGCTCTTCAAAATACTTACCGGATGTTGCGCTTCTCTATTTGTTCCGTCAAAAATTTGATGACGACAGCTCGTTCCTGCAGCGGCAATTTTTACGTTTTGGGCGGTGGCACGCACTTTTGGGAATAAGGTATCTTCTCCCATTTGCATACTAACCTGATAATGTTCTTTTTCGTAACCAAATGATCCCGCCATTCCGCAACAACCCGAATTATAAATCGTAACAACATTATTTGTTGGTAAATTCAGCATCGCGAAAGTCGCCTCAATAGAACTTAATGATTTCTGATGGCAATGTCCGTGAATTTTGATTTCTTTCTTTTCTTCTGAGAATGAATCCGGTTTAATTTTACCGTCGATAATTTCTTTTTTAAAGAATTCCTCTATTGTAAAAGCACTTTGTGATACTTTTTCAGCTGCTTCTTTATCATCTGCAAGGCGTAAATATTCATCTCTAAAAGTTAGAATTGCCGAAGGTTCAATCCCGATTAATGGTGCTTTTGCGGAAATTAAATCCTTGAATATATTCACGTTAATGTTCGCAATTTTCTTCGCTTCTTCCAGAAATCCTTTTGATAAATACGTCCTTCCGCTTTCTTCATGATCTACAACCAGAACTTCGTAACCTAATTTGGTTAATAATTCGAAAGCATCTATTCCAATATTTACGTCGTAATAATTTGTGAATTCATCATTAAACAAATACACTTTTCCGTTTGGGAAATTGTTTTCTTGCGGTTTATGATTTTCATGCCATTTTTTGAAAGTTCTTTTCGCCAAAAGAGGAACTTGTCTTTCAGGCGCAATTCCCATGCTTTTTTTAACGAGCGATTGATTCGAAATAAAGTTGGTTATGGACGGAAACAAACTTCCCATTTTATTGAGTTTTGCATTGTGCGCAAAAATCTTATTTCGGGTTGAGAATCCGTTTGCTTTTTGATATTGGTATAAAAATTCTGCTTTTAAGGTTGCAACGTCTACATTACTAGGACATTCGCTGGCGCAGGCTTTACAGCTCACACACAACTCAAAAACTTCGTAAAGTTCTTTCTGATCAAATTTGTTTTCTTTCTCAGAATATGTCAAATATTCACGTAACGCATTGGCTCTCGCACGCGTTGTTTCTTTTTCATTTTTAGTTGCACGATAACTCGGACACATTGCACCTCCCGCCGATGGCAATTTTCTACAATCTCCCGATCCATTACATTTTTCGGCAGCACGCAAAATTCCTAAACTGTCTGAGAAATCTTGAAACGTTTTAATGTCCGGTTCTGTTCTGCCCGAAACCACACGATGGTTTTCATCCATTTTCAAGGCATTTACAATCTTCCCAATATTCAAAACCGAATTTGGATCAAATGCCAATTTAATTCGTTTCAGCAATTCATAATTCGTTTCGCCAATCATAAACGGAATAAACTCTCCGCGCACGATTCCGTCGCCGTGTTCACCACTTAATGAACCTCTGTATTTCTTCACCAAAATTGCCACATCGGTTGCAATGGTTCTAAAAAGTTTTAAGTCAGATGTTTTCTTCAAATTCAAAACCGGACGCAAATGAAGTTCTCCCGCACCGGCATGCGCGTAATAAATCGCGCCTTGTCCGTGACGCAACATCATTGCCGAAAATTCTGCAATATATGCCGGTAAATCACTCAATTCAACTGCTGTATCTTCTATAGAATCTGCGGCTTTGTCGTCTCCAACGATACTTCCTAAAAGTCCGAGACCGGCTTTTCTAAGTTCGTTTACTTTTTCAATATCTGCTCCATAAATTTTTACAAGTGCATAACCAAAATTGTTTTTTTCTAAATCGGCAATTAAAGCATTTGCCTGATTTTCGACATCTTCTGCGTCGTGCGAGGCCACTTCAAACATCATAATCGCTTTGGGTTCACCTTGCAAAAAGAACCTGTTTTTTACATGTTCGCGATTGGTTTTGGTACAATCTAAAATTGTATCGTCGATCATTTCGCAAGTGTACAAATGATGTTTCATTGCCACCACAACAGATTCCAGCGATTCCTGAATGCTGTGATAATGCGCCACAACCATAATATTATTTGCTGGCGGTAAGTCGTCAACTTTCAAAGTGATTTCGGTTGTAAAAACTAAAGTTCCTTCGCTTCCGCAAAGTAATTTACCCAGATTGATTGTTGGTTCAGTTCCGCCAAACAAATCCGATTTTAATAAAATATCAACGGCATAACCTGTATTTCTTCTGTGAATTTCCGGTTTCGGAAATTCTTTTATAATTTCATCCTGCGTTGCTTTTACCGAAAGTTCGTCGTAAATACTTTTGTATATTTTATTTTCTAAAGTATCACCGTTGGTTTTTTCGATAAATTCATCCGAAGTCAGTTCTCTAAAAACTACTTGTGAACCATCGCTCAAAATTCCTTTGATTTCGACAATTTTATCGCGCGTTACACCATAACGAATCGAAGTTGTTCCCGAAGAATTATTTCCCACCATTCCGCCAATCATACAACGGTTTGAAGTCGAAGTATTCGGACCAAAAAATACGCCGTGAGGTTTTAGGAATAAATTCAGTTCGTCCCGAATTACACCGGGCTGAACCGTAACTGTTTTTTTAATGGAGTCAAAATTCAGGATTTTGGTGAAATTTTTCGACACATCGACCACAATTCCATCGCCAACAGTTTGTCCTGCAAGCGAAGTTCCGGCCGTTCTTGGTGTAATCGAAACATGATGCTGCGCCGCAAACCTGATCAGTTTACTAATATCTTCTATCGTTTTAGGCACTGCAACCGCCTTTGGTTTAATACGATATACCGAAGCATCGGTCGAATAAAGCGTTTTATGAAGATCATCGTATAAAAGTGTTCCTTCTAATGATGCTGATAATTGTTCTAACTCCTTAATTATTGACATTATAACTGAATTTATGGCTTTCTTTGGAATTACAAAAATAGGTTTTTTTAAGGTTCAGAGTTGCAAAGTAACAAAGGTTCAAAGGTTTTTTTCAAGTTTGTTATCCTGAGCGAAGTCGGTGGCTTTTGAAAACTGAATTCGAAAATTTTCAGACAAGTGAAAAAATTGGAATTTGGAAATTTTCAATCTTTAACTTCTATTCTTTCAAACTTTTTAGATAAGGGTTCAATAATTTCTTTTTCAAATAATAAAATAGCTAACCATTTTATAATTTTCATTCTAATTTTTCATATTTATATTTCTTAGCTAATGGTTCGATAATTTCTTTTTCAAATAACTTTATCTTATTATATTTTTCACTAGAAAACCATCCAAAGTCATCATTTGACTTATCATTTATATAAATCAATAACAACAATATCCCATTTTTTTCATCTGAAAACCCATTTAATTTTGATTCATAAGCTATTTCTTTTGAATCTTTAACAACTCTAATGGTGATTAGTATTTCTTCAAAGCCATTATTACTTTTACTTTCAAGAGTATCTTTGTAGGACAAATATTTTGATTTATCACATATCATTTTTAGCTCTTTTCTTAACTTTGCTGGTTCTGTTTTAAATTCATAACCTTCAATTTTTCCTGTTCCCCCTGCACCATAAGAATATAAAAAACCAAAAAACACTATAGGTGTAATGTAAATCAGAAATATTGTAAAAATAATTATTGCTAGATATTTTATTAGTTTATCCATTGCTGTTTTTTATCAAATTATTCCGCTTCAATTCTTTTAAATTTTTGAGATAAAGGTTCAATAATTTCTTTTTCAAATAATTTTATATTATTATATTTTTCAATAGAAAACCAACCAAAATCATCATTTATTTTACCATTTATATAAATAAGATAAAAATAAAAACTTCCTTCATTATGAGGTAATTCAATAATATATTGCATATTACTCTTGTCTGAATTAATTATCAGAAGTCTTTTATCAAATGTTCCTCTATAATCACCATCTACAATTGAATCGCGAATATGAATTGTTTTTTTATCTAATGTTTGATCGAATATTGCCTTCATATCATTCACTTCCCCTTTAAATTCATACACTTTAATAAGTCCTGTCCCTCCCGATCCTGCACCATAAGAAAAGAGAATAGCAAAACCAACCCAATATAATACAACAATACTAATTGCTGTAAAGCTTAAAATAGCTAACCATTTTATAATTTTCATTCTAATTTTTCATATTCATATTTTTTAGACAATGGTTCAATAATTTCTTTTTCAAATAATTTGACTTTTTTATATTTTTCGATTGAAAACCAACCAAAATCATCATTTTTTTTTCCATTTATATAGATTAAATGAAGATCACTATAAACTGAATCCCCTGACAATTTTAAAATATAAACTGGTTTATCATTTAATTTTATTATTAAGGATTTTTTATAGGTTCTTCCAATATAATTTATCGAATCTTTACAAGAGATATTTTTAGAATCATTGCAAATGCTATTTAATGCCTGTTCTAAATTCTCTTTTTTTGTTTCAAATTGATATATCCTTATTTTACCGCTTCCATAACTTCCAACATAGTAACCTCCTATAAAATATAGAGATAAATAGAAAATAAAGGATCCCGCAATAAGTGTTAATATGCTATAATTTATAATTTTTCTCAATTTGTCCATATATATTTTATACCTCTTCCATTCACTGGATTTATAATATCATTAATAGTGAGATTAGAGAAATTTTCCAACTTGTCTAATTGTTTTTGTTTTTCTGGAGTGATTTTTTTATTTATTTCTAAAACTTTGCTTCTTACAATTAACGTAAATAATGTATTTATTTTTTTGGCTCGTATATAAGTTTCATTTGAAATTGGATTTTTAGTGTAAGGATCAATTACTTTTTTTAAATACATATCTTCTATTTTCCTCGCTCCCCGCACTAATTGAATATCGGCTTCAATTGTTACTGTAGCAATAAATGCTCCATGTGCACCCGCAGCTTCAACTTCGTCATATCCATGATCATGGGCCATTGCCGCTGCATCTGCCAAATCCTGTGGCTCTCTACTATAATCATCAACAGGATCTTCACCCATATGTTCAAACCCTGAATTTGCGATAGGATTAAAAGGTCCAATATATATACTTCCCATCATATTTAATTTGAAATTATCAAAATCCAGAGACAAATATTTACCTGTATTAATCATAGTTAGAGTTCCTGTGTTTCCATAAAAATAATTGCTTTTTCCACCTTGTCCCAGAGAATATTTTTCATAACCGCTAGTCCATTTGTAGCTTTCTGTGGTTTTGCTTTGGCTGTAAACCCAAAATCTTTGTTTTATCTTTTTCCACATTTCGGCAGTATAGTTAGGCGACGTAAATAAATCCGTAACTCGACCTGTTTTATCTTTTATAACGATTCTGTCTCCTCCACCTGCGATGTCTACTTTTCCTAAATTAAAATAAGAATCCGGCGTTAGATCCTCATATTCATAATTAATTTTTTCATAATGAGATATTTCATAAAGAAGCGAATTAAAATCTCCCTCACTGTCTCCCTGAAACAAATACAATCTAAATTTCGGGTCATTAATTTGTTTCCAGTCGTTATGCCAAAGATTTAAACCGTTTCCGTAATCCATTAAAAAATCTGTTTTGTCTTCTTCTGATTTGTTTTTAAAAGGATGTTCCAAACCAAAAATACCATGTCCTAATTCATGACTTACCACTTTATTTTTACTGGAAAAAACATATCCAAATTGTCCTTTTAAAGCCATAGATCCTTCTATTGCAGGTTTACTAGCTGGTAAATCACTATAAATTAAATAATAAGAATCTGTTTTATAATTACTTGAATTCTTAATTAGATTATTGATCGTTTGTTCTTCATTTGTGTAAGTTTCAAAAAAATCAGTGTCACCAACTTCTATCATTCCGTCTGCATCTGCATAATTAATTTTTTCAGATCTCGTAATATTCAGTTTTATGCCTGCTTTTTTATAAATCGCACTAATATCATTTTCTGCATTTGGCGGAATTTGATTTTCTTTATTTAAAGGAACTAATACCAAATTCACTTCTTTTTCCGAAATATGAACCAGCATAAAAGCGCCAATTACTTTCCATTTGTCGCCTTGCTGAATAACTGCCAATATTTGTTCTTCGGCATAAGTCTGGTTTCCTTTTACAGTAAGTACGAATGTTTTATCGTTTCGGGTAGATGGTACATTTGCTCCATTTTGGGTTTTAAAAACAATTTTTTCCGGTTTTATAATCGTATCGGTAATGGTTACTGTTGCTTCAACTGTATCTGTATCTCCGTTTAAAACTGCTTTATATGACAATGCAGTATCGCCCACTTTTTTGTATGCTTTTTGGATAGTAGCCGATGCATTATTTGGCATTACATCAAAAGCATACTTGTTTCTATTTACCGAAAAAACAATTGTAGCTCCTTTGGCTGTAAAAGCCGTCGCCTGACCACTTTTATCAACGCCATCGGTATTTTCGGGTGTTGGTTTTCCTCCCGGAGCAGGCGCAGTTCCTTCATTGCTACCGTTTCCTTTGCTATCTACTGTATATACTTTTCCACTGCTATCGATGATTACAGTATTTTTTCCTCCTTGAATTGTTACCTGTTCGCCATTTTTACCATTTACAACAATATCGTCATTGGCATTGATAACAATATCCTTTATGTCAAACAGAACCTTTTCTTCGATTTGTCCGCCTTGTCCTTCGCCTGTAAAATCTTCCAAATCGGTAACATTTTTCCAATCTGCATTGTAGCTTGTTTCAACTACACCGCTAATCAATTGATAATCTGTATTGATTATGATATTGTTGAATTCAACGGCTATTTTAGTATCTGCCAAATAAGGCACAATAATGTATCCTTTTCCAGAATATGAGCCTTTGCCTTGCAACTCTAAAATAGTCACCGGAAAATCTCCTGCGGTAAAAGTTTCACTTTCAATTAAATTTGTAATTGGGGTTTTATTACCAATATTTAGCGTTGGTTTTATACCGCAATTATAACTGGCAATAGTCTTTTCTCTTTTAGGTATTGTAAACGTGTTTGTGTTTGAGTAATTAAAACTCTGGATTCCGTCACTTTCTAAACTACAGGTAGAACCTACTCTAAATTCATAAGTTGTTTCGGGTTCTAAATTGGTCAACAAAACCTGATTGTTTTTGCTGAAAGTTGAGAACCATTCAAAGGTTTTTTCTTTTTCTTTGCCTCTTTTATTGGTTTCTACAATTGCTTTTTTTCGGTACTGAACCTGATATTTGGTATGATCAGGCAATCCCTGCCAATTTATTTTCACGCTTGTTGATGATACAATTTCCGAAAGAGCAAATGTTGGAGAATCACACTTTTGAGTGTATTTAAAGGAGTAAATCTCACTATAACCGTTGTTTTTAAAAACTGCATTTTCTGAAAGTCCCGTTGTCGAAATCGCTCTTACACGCCATGCATAACGCATACCGGGAGTTAGAATTGGCATGCTTAAATTATACAAAAGCGCTGTTCCAAATAAAATTTCCTCATATAAAATGGGAGACATCTGAAATGCAAATTGAGGATCTACGCTTGAATCCATAAGCTGTTTTAATTCGAACTTATACGAAATATTGGTTGCGTTCATTTGGCGCGGCGTCCAGGTAAACATAATATTCGGGAATTCGCTTGCTGCTATTTGCTCGTTTTTCTGAGGCGTATTCAGTAAAGGCGGATCATTTAAAATCAGATATAAACCCGCACAGCTTTTTTGCGATATTTTTTGATTGGTGATAAAATCAAACATCTCAAAACAAAAACTGTACATGCCTTCCGGTAATCCATTTGCATATTGCGATGCTGTAATTCCCTGTAGGTTTTCGAGTCTGAATAAAGCTGCAATATCAGTATTGGTAAGCGTTTGCAATTCTCCTCCATTGATAAAAATAGGACGCTGTCCTGCCATGTAATCGCTGCTTTGAATATTGAGTCCGTTACCTTGAATGTATAGTTTTAAGCGTACTTGTCGCTGCGAAATCATAACATCGGTTGGATTAATCATTAATTGCATTTTAGTATCCATACTCAGTGCATAATCTGCTAATTTTAAACTATATGGACTATTAAATACAGGCGTTAACTGAACAGGAAATAATTGAGCATTTCCATCAAAACTCCAAATAACCAGTAAAAGAAAAAAGAGTGCGCGTTTAAAAAGGCTTTTCATTTAAATTGAGGCGTATATTAAACCTCGAATTTAGAACTGAAAAAAACCAGAAAAGCCAACCAAAAGACACAAGTATATCAGAATAAGACTTATTTTAATTTGAAGCTATTTCCTGCTATCCGTTGCAATCTTTTGCTTTTTAAAGAAAAAAGCAAAAGGATTTCCTCCCGATACTTCGGGACTATCAGGGCTAGGACATTTGGTTTCAAAAGACTTATTAAATTGATTTACAGAAGATGATTCCATTAAAACAAATTCCTTTTTATTAGAGAGAAAAATCTTATGTATTAGATAGAATTTTTCTATATTAGCCGTTCCTAATTTACAGAATGAAATTTAAAAACTTTGCCCTTGTAGTATGGCAACGATATTGGAAACAATAGCGCAATTTGTCTTGCTACCATGGGCTTTCTATTCACAAAATGTAAATTATGAGTACAAACACCCTTTCAAAAGAAGCCGAAAAAAGGCTAACCGATTTTTTTAACGACACAATAGATCCCGAAGAAATGTCAAGAATAATAAGAAAACTAAATTATGTAGTTTCCTTAGGAATTCTGCGCCAAGACCCAACTCTTAAAAACGAACTAATCAACTTAGAAGACGGCTTTTATTGGTTAAATGAATTAGCTGAAGTTTTAAATCCTTATTTGAATTTGAAGTAAGTTTTTTTTTTGAATTTATTATAAACGAAAACCTCGATTTTAAAAGATCGAGGTTTTTTTTATTAAGTCGTAATTGATATTTGGGACGGCTACAAAGTCGGGTTGAAAATCCGTATTATTTGTTAAATTTCATCATAAACAAATGTATTACTATTTAATTCTGGATTAACAATAAGTTCATCTCCCCTCCTAGTTGTTCTACCTTTTTCACTTATGAGATGAAGATTGTTTTTTGCCCTTGAGCAAATTACATACATCAATTTTTTTGACGCATCAATTCCATTACCTGAATATATTTCATTCCAATGGGGTACATATCCAAATAAAAGACCATAAGCTATTACTGTTTCAAATTCTTCGCCTTTTACGCCAACACACGTATTTATTATTACACCTGTCATCTCTCTATAAAAACTTTTAAATGAGACAATATCACTTGGAACTTTAAATTCAGGATCATTTAATCGAGATTCAATATTATCGAAAAAGATTTTCCTATTTTCAACTAGTTCTGTAAAATTTGTATAATCTATCTCAACGGAAATTAAAAATTGATCAAAGCAATCTATTAAATAATGAATCGCCTCAATTTCATCAGATTTAATTGAATTTATTAATCTTAATAAATCCCTTGTTTCTAAATATTCTTCTTTAAATTGAGTGTTAGTTTGACTTCTAAAAAGATCTCTTAGTTCTGAAGCCCATCGATATCTTGTAGAGTAAATTTTCGGATTTGGCTCAGTTAGAAATAATCGAGAAAGCTTATACCATATATTTTCTCTATTTCTTGACATTGGAGCCAACCCAGAAGCGTCAAAATTTACATTGGGTAGAAGTGACCTTAGCTTTCGTGATATAGAAGTCATCAACCACCATTGTGGTACTAGTATACATATTTCATCTTCAGGTATACCTTGATCTAAACTTAATTGAATTAATCTTGCAATCTCATTAACTACATCTTTTTGCTCAATTGAGTTATTAAAAGTAATCAAACCTTTTTCATTAGCATTAGTACCTAAAGCTTTAATTTCAATTCTCTGCGTTTGAAAGTGTTTATAAAAATCAATTATTCTCTGATTTGATCTATAATTACCTGTAAGAGTTAAAGGAAGAATATTTTTATTACCAATTTCAGTACGAATTGCATCGATATCTTTGGCAACACCTCCTAAAGAAGTATAAATTGCTTGATCAGTATCACCAACTAAAAATAAAGAAGTACTACCATCTCCAGCATTAATGATTGAACAAATAATTGCATAGAGCAAATCTTGTGTGTCTTGATATTCATCAACGCAAATAAGTTTAAAAATATTTGATAAGGTTTTTGCGATTTTTGGAAATTCACATAAAAGACGATAGGAATATAAAAGTATTAATTCAAAATCTATAACTTTGTTTTCTTTAAGAATTTCGTGGTATTCTAAAAGTAATTTCTTTTGAATAGATAATGGTTCAGCAAAACTTCCATCTCTTTTAAATCTTAAATTAACTGGATCTATTTGCTTTAAACCATATTTATCTTTTAAACTACTAATTAAATCTCCACAAAATGTTTCATCTGCAATTGAATAACCATTTTGTAATTCTGATAAATAAGCTGAATATGGCTTGATTATCCATTCCAAACAAAATGAGTGTAATGTTCCAGACCATATTCTATCACTATTTAATCCCATTCGATTTAGCCTTCTGAAAATTTCTTCAGAAGCTCTAACTGTGAATGTAAGAGCCACAATTCTTTTTTTACTCCCCTCAGAAATTTGACTCACTTCATAAGCCAACTTATGGATTATAACTCGCGTTTTTCCACTACCTGGACAAGCTGTTAGAATTACGTTTCCAGACTGCATCACCGCAATTTTTTGTTCTTCGCTTAGTTTCTCAAGAATCATAATAAATTGTAAAATGTAGATAATTGATCGTCTTCAAAAATGTCGCAAAATTCCTCTATCAGTTCTTCGTCAGTTTTATGATCAAATTTAAATTTAATTGCTTCACCATCTCCATCCGCTTTAAGCGCACCTATACGATAACGAACTGCTTTCGCTTTTGATGAAATATTAATATGAGATGAGGCAAATGCAATGGCATTAAGAATATAGTCAGGAATATTTGTATTATATAATAATTCTTCAGCTATCAATAATGCCAACCAGCCTTTGCCAAATTTATCTGCTATTCTAAGAATTTCTACACCTGCTATTTCTAAAGAAGCATTTTCAAGCCTTTCTGTTACAGTCTTAATATTTGCTGCTTTTTTATAAACATTATCTAAGCAATTAATAAATTCAATTCTATTATCATTCATTAGTAAATCGACTTCAAAAGTATTTGAAGCGTAAAATGGTTTCAAATATTCATTATTATTGCAAAAGGCGTCTAACTTAACTTTTCGTTCAGCACCTTTTTGTTCTGATGCTCTGCAATGTTTTTGATATTTATTATCCGTTAATGGATCAGCTGGTAAAGGTATAACTGAGCTATCTAAATCTGTTAGAATTGCACAATTTTTTCTGATTCTATCTTTGTGAAAAATTTTAGCTACAGTTTCAAAACCCGTACTTCCAATACTTATTAAACTAACTCCAATCTCATCGAGTGTTAAACCAAAAACTTTTTTAAACATTTCTGGAATTATTATTAATTCCGCATCTCCTTCAACTAAAATGATACCTTTAGCAAAAAGTAGATTACTTCTAATAGCATCTAAATATCTTTCAAGCCTATTTATTTCTTTACCTGATAAATTATTTGATGGATGAAAAACTAATGCTTCCTTATTTCCTCTACATAAAATATTTACACTACTTATTTTACTAACAGATGAAATATGTGTTGAATGTGTAGATATAATTATTTGTGTTTTATTATATCCTAAATTACTAAAAAGCGTTTTCTGAATATGGGTATGTATATGTGCTTCTGGCTCTTCAATAAGTAAGAAATTTGCTATTTTATCCGTTTTTATCTTTTCGTATTCTAATAATTTTAATGAAAGATAAATTAAGTTTGCACCACCTAAACTTAACTCCCAAATTTTACCTTTATAATCTTCTTCATCAGAATCTCCGACCCAAAGCTTTAATGACTGAAATAACTTCTCCATCTCATTTGGCAATTCTGACTTTAATTCAATATTTGGAGCGTAAGTTGTCCCTACTGCTTCTTTAATACTTTTATCAATTCCTTTTTTTACTTCGTTAACTTCATCAAGGGAGCTAATTTGATCGTTCAAACCGTTAACACTATCTATAATTTCATTTTGTTTAGCTACAGCAACAGTTTTTTCTTTACCCCTTAGAAGGTTTATTAATGGATTATTGGAATATGAACGTAAATCACTTTCAACATCTCTCAATGCTTTAATAAAAGTACAAGAAACTTCATTATGAATATTTATTTCTTTAGGTAACCATGTACCAAATATCATCTCTTCTTTGTCATCAGGATCAGGAAATTCAATAGTATTAAAATTTCCAATATATTGATTATAAATTAAATCATCACTGAAGTCGACTGAACTACGACTAAGATAAACGGTTTCATAATCATCCAAAGTAATATTATCTAACAAAAGCCTTAAATCATCTATGTTCTTATGAGCTGTTTGAGAATAATCATAAAGTTCTTTACGTGTTTTATATTTTGGTCTAAAATAAACTGAATAGCTACCTTGTTTATCAGTATCCATTTGTCCGGTAGACTGTACAGCTAAAGCTTGAGCTTCTTCACTAGTATCTAAATCATCAAAAACTAAAGAAATTATTATCCAATGACCGGCCCAACTTATAGAACGATTAAAATCGCTTTCCGAAAATTTAATATATCTAGGTAATGCATCATCTAATAAAATTCTTAATGCATAAAAAAGATTTGTTTTTCCAGAACCATTTTCTCCAATTACAGTATTAATACCATTAGTAAAAAAGAATTTAGCTGATTTAAAATTCCTGTAGTTCCTGATAGATAGTGAAGATATATGCATATTAATAAGGTTTTAGATGTTTTTTTGCTTCAAATTAGTTTTAAAATAATTTTTGCTGAAACAAATATCTTTTTTTTTGCATTAGATAAATTACGGAAAACCATATTCTATTAACTTTTCAAAAATATTAATTACAAATTCCAAACAACCAAGTACAAATACCTGATTTTGTCCACAAAAAAAGCCCAACCAAAAACAGTTGAACTTCCACATTTTATAGCATAAATAATTTACACCCAATAGCGCGGATTTGCAATCCGTGCCCATACCAATGAATAATAATTGTAAATCATAAAAAAACTCTCTAATAAATTAAGGAGTTTTTTTGTCTTATTTTGATATTCTTATGGCCTTTAGTGGAAGCTTATTTAGTAGATAGTTTGGAGTTTTACTAAATCAAAGAGGTCAGACTAACATGCAGTGTTATAACTTAGATACAAACTGTATTAATTGTTCTGAGAAACAAAAGACTTTCGATTGGGAATAATAAGTCCAAAAATAACATACACTTTTGGAGCCGGAAATGGTGGTGATTTTAATGTTAAAACCGGCTTTAATGACTTAAAATTTGACTTTAAAAACCCTAAAATTACAGGATTAAATATTTATGGAATGGCGAAAAAAAATGGAAAATGGCATGGGTTTAAAATGGTATTTTAGTATTATATTTTTAATTCCAATAATAGTTTATTGTCAGAAAGAAGAATTTAAAAATAAAGGATTTAGCGTTGAAACATCAGCGCTAGTCCTATTTCCATATGATTTTAAAATACCTTCTGAACATGATGAAATATCTGAAACAAGTACAAAATCTAAAATATTAGGAACAAACGTACACTTAAACTATTACATCTCTAAGTCTTTTGCTTTCAGGGCAGGAATCGGGTACGAATTTATTAATCAGCCAAAAATTGATTACATCCCAATTACCGGAGGAATTAAATGGATTTTAAACGATACAAAAGAAAGTCTATTAACATCTTTTGATTTGGGCGGGCAATTAGGACAAGTAGAAAAATTTGGTGTTTTAATGAGAATTGGTGTTGGTTACAGATTTGTCATTTTCAAAAAAATACTTGGCGATTTTGAATTATGTTATTCTCACCAAAATTTATATAAAACATTTACCAGTCCTGACAATCAAAAAAAGAGCTATCATAATATTGAAAGTGCCGGATTTAAAATAGGAATTGAAATATATTAATAATTTAAACAATGAAATTATCAAAAATAATAACTCTTTTATTTCTATTATCATTTGGAACAAAGAGTATATCGCAAAATAAAGAAACATTAGAAAAATCGATTTTTGTAGTAGAAACCGGTTTTTTAGGTTTTTGGGTCAATAACGAAACCAGACTAATTTCTAACTTATCATTAAAAAGCGAATTAGGTCTTGATGCAGGTTTCTTTGGAGGAGCATCTGATTCCAAAATTGGTACCGTACTTGTCCCGATCTTTGCTTTAGAACCAAGATATTATTACAATATCGGAAAAAGAGCGCGAAATAATAAAACAACATCTAACAACAGTGCTAATTTTATAGCATTAAATTTAAAATATCAATCAGATTTATTTATCATTTCAAATAACAATGTTGATGGAATAAGTAACATTTCTATTATTACTAAATGGAGTATTCGCAGAAACTTAGGAAATCATTTTCATTATGAAACCGGTTTTGGTCTTGGTTACAGATATTTTTTAGAAAAAATAAATAGTGAAAAAGGAGAAGTCGCTGTTGATCTACATTTAAGAATAGGCTATAATTTCTAAAGTTAGAAAGTACTATTTTATTATAATTAAAAGATTTGTTTAACAGAGAGACGTAAAGTCTCTCTGTTTGTTTTATTTCAGAATGAATTTGAATTTTTATCATTATTTTTCTCCAAGCTGTCTTTACTAGATTACTTAAAAAAACATTCCCAATAGCGCGGATTTGCAATCCGTGTCCATACCAACGAGTGAACACATCTATGTCTTTTCACGAACGAAACGCTCATGTCAGCAGACTTCGAAGAGTAGATAATTGAAAAAACCTTGAAAATACAAAGCAATTACTTATTCATAGTTTTTTATAGTAGAAAGTAATTCTTTTTTGAATTTATAAATTTCATCAAGATTTTGCAAAGATTGCTTTTCACCATTATCTTTTCCATTATGAAATAGTTCTACATATTTGTTAGCAGAATTAAAATGTAATCTACATAATGGTTTTCTATTATTATCGTCTAATAGAATTCCAAAGTAAGATTGTGTATCTCTAAAAAATATTCTATTAGCAGGAATTGATTCTCTTAAAATTGCTTTGATAATTTGTGAACCTTCTATTTCTTCTTCGGTTGTAATAAATCTTGGAGTTTCAATTTCTTCATCAACAGAAGATAATTTTTGATTTTCTTTTGATGGAATAGTTTCACCAATATTTAATGCGTTTTTAAGCCTAAAATTTATTGATTCATTTATAGAGTTAGAAAAAGCTTTTTTTGTGTATTCTTTAAAAGCTAATAATCTAGATGCAGTTAATGGTTTATTGAAAAATTTGCTTACTAAAAGCTTTACAATTTCATCAGAAGGATTTTGTAATTCTTTTTCAAATTCATTTCTTATTGCTTTTATATATTTTAATGCTTCTGCAGAGTCTAAAATATTTTCTAAATTATAACTGCTTTTGGTGAAATTTTCAAGAATTTTTAAGCTTGAATCAGAAATATTTGCCAAGTCTAATGTAAAAAATGGCTTTTCATCCATTATATTTGGTTTTTCTAAATCAGCATAAAAATTATAAGTATGCCCATTAGTTAAAACTCCAAAACGAGATTTTGAAACATGATAATATCTATGAAGTTGTGAATTATGTGCATCAACATTTTCTTTCCAATGTTTACATTCAATAATTAAAATAGGCTCGCCATCTTTCTTAATTACATAATCTATTTTCTCGCCTTTTTTTGTACCAATGTCACATATAAATTCTGGAATTACTTCTGTCGGATTAAAAATATCAAATCCCAAAATTTGAATAAATGGCATTACAAATGCATTTTTAGTAGCTTCTTCGGTGTTAATTTGATCTTTTAGTGAATCAACTCTTTTGTGTAGTTGCTCAAGTTTTAGTCTTAAATCTGCTTCCATATTTTAATATATTGGTGTTTCTATTGCTATTTAAATGTTTCTTTGGGTTTATTCAATTCTCTACACAGTAGCAAAAAGATTACCCAACTGGCGCGAGCATCTCGCTCGTAAACGCAATTTTCAAATGTAAACTATTGATTTACAAATTTTTTACGGAAAACCTTATTTGTAGAGTTAAATCTTATTCTTCAAAAATATCAATAAACAATTCTAAATAACCAAGTACTTATACCTGATTTTTGTCCACAAAAAAAGCCCAACCAAAAACAGTTGAGCTTTTCCACATATAATTAAATAAATTTTACTTCTTCTCCTTCAATAACTTTTCTAATTTCTCTTTCGTTTCTGGAATTGCTTTTAGCGTTAATGCTTTTTTGAAAGCTTCAATCGCTTTTGCTTTATCGCCTTTTTCAAGATATAAATCGCCAAGAGAATCATAACAATTGGCGCTTTCAGGATAGTTAGTTGTGTTGAGTTTAAATAAGGTTTCGGCTTTTGCTAATTGTTTGGCGCCCATCATTTGGTAACCTAAATTATTAATCTGGCTTTCGCCTGGCTTTACAATATAACCCATGTTTTCAGAAACATTTTTGTAATGCGCTACCAATAAAGAATCTAATTTAAAATCAGGATTTTTTAACTCGCTGTCGTAAATTTTAAGTTTGTAGAATTCAAAAATAAATCGAAGCGCATCATATTCCCCAATCAAACGTACCGAAGGATGATTGTCATCTTCATAGAATTTGTATTTGTAACGCAATTGGTTCTTTTTGTTTTTAGACAGTTCTTTAATAAATTCTAAATTACTGCGAATAAGTCCCGTAGTTCCGCTTGTATCTTTTTGAACACTTAAAGTATCAACGCCTTTTTCTAAACGGTTTGCCATTGCCATATACAATGTTTTTCCTTTATAATTTTGATTTGGCAAAATCGTTTTGGCTTCTTTTATCGTTTTCTGATTATCCCACCACAACGAAGCATCAAGAGAAACATACGAATTAAATAAAGTCGGATTATGCAAAAAAGCATTCATAACCGTCAAACCTCCAAGCGAATGACCAATAAAAGTTTTATATGATGTTGTTGGATAATTGGCATCCATGTACGGAATTAATTCTTTTTCGACATACGACATAAATTTTTCGCCGCCGCCCACAACATTTGGCAATTCTTTATCTGTTCCCATTGTTAAATCGACCAATCTGTTTTGGTGCAGAATTCCAACAACAATCATTGGCGGACAAAGGTTCGATTCTTCCATGTGTTCTGTAATGCTAACAACGGTATTGAAATTTTCACTTCCGTCTAATACATAAATTACAGGATAATGGCCTCTGTCTTTAATTTTATTTCCTCCGTTACTATTCGGAATATGGATCCAGACTTTACGTTGCTGTCCTAATATTTTTGAAGAAATGGTTTCTTCAAATCCTGTGGTAAAAGGACTGTTTTCCTGTGCCTGCATGCAAAAAGAAAGCATGAACAAGGCAACAGAATAAAAAAATGTTTTCATAGTTTTTTAGATTAAGTGTTTGATTGATGATTCAAATTCAACAAAACAATTCTGATGAATTTTCGAGCAAACTTAACCAATTAATTATAAAAATTTTCTGCATTTTTTAACCTTTCCAAAATTGTGTTTCTTTTTCCGAATTAGTTAATTTTAGAAATAAAAAATTTCTTTTTTACTATATTTATATCCAAATAAATCTGATTTTAACTTAAAACAAAAAGGCACTCGTTTTATAAACAAAATGCCTTTTATATTGCTTCAACTATTTTTTTAGCAACACCAATTGCCCAAAATGATAAGACAAATGATTGGTTCGATTCAGTAAAACATTAAGTTTATTTCGGTGCGGTTCTTTGGCGAAATCATCGTCTGAAACTGAACTATGTTTTTGTAACCAATCTTCAACTTGTAATTTATCAAAATGCCGGGACAAGCTTTCATTTACTTTTTTCCAATAAAGCCTTAAATCAGCTGTTGTTGGAATTTCATAAATTGCTTTATCCGGATTATGAATAAAAATATCATTTAATTGAGGATACAATTGCTCTCCGATATTAAATAATGGCAACATAAGGTCATTGACGGCCGTAAGATGTCCGAGCAGATAAACACCCCTGTTTTTTTGAGGTGAAACTTCCTTTTGAAGTTCTTCGTCTGTTAGCAAGCTTATTAAATAATCAGCTCTTTTAACTTGCAAATGCCAACTATCTACAGCTAATTTTATTATAAATTCCTGAGGATCTTTCATTGTAATTTTATTTAGTCAATTGTAAAGTCTTTGTGCAAATTACACAAAGACTTTATTTTATAAATTATCCTGAATATTTTGCTAACCATTTTGCTTTAATATCTGCTCTTGCATTGATAAACTCAATGTCTGTTCCCTGCGCAATGGCATCTAATGGAAAACGCAACGGACGAGTTCCGTCTTGCATGTTTATTAACGTCAAAATTCCGTCTGCAATAGTTTGCGGATTCATATTAAATTCTGCCATTTTGCCAAATAATCCAGCGCCAATTGCATTAAACATTTCGGTAGCAACAGGTTCGTATGCTGCAGCAATTTCAGGCTTATCAGCGCCAATTCCCGTTTTACTGCCATTATTCATTTCGGTAGGATAAACTCCGGGTTGAATCGTTACGCTTTCTATATTAAATTGTGCTAATTCTGCCTGTAAACCTTCTGCAATAGCTTCTACTCCAAATTTAGCAGCTAAATACGGTATCATAAATGGCAAAGTATGTCCGCTTGCTCCAGAAGTAAGACTAATTACCAAACCACTTTTTGCTTTTCGCATACTAGGCAAAACAGCTTGATAAGTTCGAATTACACCATAAAAATTAACCTCTAACATATTACGAATCTGATCTATTGAAGTCGCTTCCAGCAATCCAAAACCTGCAACTCCCGCGTTATTTACCAATACATCAATATTTCCGTATTTATGTAATGTTTGTTCAAATGCTTTTGTTACCGATCCATCATTTGTAATATCAATTTCTACGACTTCTACATTTGGCAATGCCGAAAGTTCTTTAGCTGCCGCTTCGTTTTTACCTTTTATATCACGCATACCCGCAATAACAGTATGTCCTGCTTTTGACAAAGTAATAGTTGTTAATTTTCCAAATCCTGTACTTGTTCCTGTAATGAAGATTTTTTTGCTCATTTTATTAAACTTTAAATTGTTAATTAATGATGCAAAGTTGCACACAAGAAGCCCTTTACTCCATTGACTTTTGAGGTAAAAAACTCTTGATAAATGTCAAGGAAATTATTTTTTTGTGGCTTGTGTCCTTATCCTGCTTACGGTTTCGGCAGAAATTCCAAGATAAGATGCAATCATATGAAGTGGAATACGGTTAGCAATATGGGATTGCCTGGTAATGAAATTATTGTATTTTTCTTCGGCTGAACTTGTTATGTTTGAGTGAATTCGCTGTTGCGATGCCAAGAAGCTATTGTGTAAAATAGTATTAATAAGGTCATTGAACACTGGTATTGCTTTACAAAGCATATCAAAATCAACTTTATTAATCAATAAAACTTCACTGTCTTCCAGTGCATCAATATTATATTTAGACGGAGAACCATTTGTTAAACTTTCCCTGTCTCCTGTCCAATAATTTTCAGGGGCAAAATTCATAATGTGCTCACCGCCTTTATCATCGACAAAATAAGTACGCAAAAAACCTTTACAGACAAAAGCGTTAAATTTCCAAATATCTCCTTCTTGTAATAAATAATGCCTTTTGCGGAGTTTTTTTATTTTTGATACACTTGTAATCAGCTCCATTTCCTGATCTGTAAAAGAAGCTTTATCCTGAAGATATTTTTGAAAAACTGCAAACATTGGTATCTTAACTTTAGTAAAAGCAAAGTTAAATGTTTTTAATCTAAATGCAGATCATTGATAAAATCTAGTTTCAAATAAAAAATTCCTTTTTAACTATATTTATATCCAAATAAATCTGATTTTAGCGTTATCAAACAAAAGACTTTCCTTAAAACATCATTTTAATGAATAAAAATATAAGTTCCCTTTATGAAATTGCTCAAAAAGAGACCCGAAAAATAATAGGTTTAATGTCCGGAACTTCGCTTGACGGACTTGATATTGCGCTTTGTAATATTTCCGGTTCAGGCGAAAATACTGTTGTGAAAATTCTGGAATTTGAAACCATCAATTATACCGAAGACATTAAAACCGAAATCCGTAAAGTGTTTGCACAGAAAACAATCGATTTTCAGCATTTGGCTTTATTAAACGAATGGATCGGGATTTTGCATGCAGGAATGGTCAACGAATGTCTCGAGAAATGGAATATTCCCGCACAAGAAGTCGACTTAATTGCCTCGCACGGACAAACGGTTTTACACGCTCCGAAGTTTTTACATCAACAGGAAAAATTTCCAAACGCGACATTACAAATTGGCGACGGCGATCATATTGCCGTAAAAACGGGAATTATTACTTTATCTGATTTCAGACAAAAACATGTTGCTGCCGGTGGCGAAGGCGCACCTTTGGCCGTTTATGGCGATTATTTATTGTTTAGCAAAAAAGGCGAAAACCGCATTATGCTAAATATGGGTGGAATTGCAAATTTTACGTATTTGCCAGCTTCCCAAAACGCCAGCGACGTTTTTGTAACCGATACCGGAACTGCGAATACTTTAATCGACATTTATACCAAACATTATTTTCCTGAAAAAAGTTACGACAAAGATGCCGAAATTGCACAAACAGGAACAGTAAATCAAGCTCTTTTAGCAGAATTAAAAAACAATAGTTTCTTCACGAAAAGCTTTCCAAAAACCATTGGACAAGAATTATTCAATTTTGATTTTGTCCAAAAAGCGCTTTCAAAAACAAACCTCACAACTATTTCGGCACCAGATTTGCTGGCGACTTTAACAAGATTAAGTGCAGAAACAATTGCCGAAGCGATTCAGTTTGTGGTAAAAAATACGGGAAAGCCAATCGAAGATTTTAAAATTTATATGTCGGGCGGCGGTACAAATAATCCTTTATTAGTAAAATGGTTAAAAGATTTATTGCCTTGCCAATTTTACAAAAGCGATGATTTAGGCATTTTAAGCGATGCCAAAGAAGCGGTTTTATTTGCGCTTTTAGCCAATGAAACAGTTGCGGGCGGAGATTATAATTTTGGCACAAACAAAGGAATTCCTTCAGTTACAATGGGCAAAATTTCTTTTCCGGATTAAAAATGTTTTTTACCACAGATTATAAGATTAAAATGATTTTGTTTCACGCAGATTCGGCAGATTTAAGCAGATTAAATTTTAGATTTTTATAAATTAATCTGCTGGCATCTGCTTAAATCTTTTTGAATCTGCGTGAAATTCATATTTAAAATAATCTGTGTTAACATTTTTAAATCTGTGGCAAAAAACCATTCACAAATTCGCGAAAATTCGTGCAATTCGTGGCGAAAAAATCAAACACATCATATAATAAATATTTATCGTAAATTTATTCAAAACCAAACACATGAAAATCAAACAAATAACGTTCAAATTATAATTTCTGAATTATTTATTATAGTCCGTTAAAAAAACTATTTTTGATTTCTGTTTAAAAAAGATTGAAATGCATAAAAATCAGCACCTAATATACTCTATCATATTTTTACTAATCTTTGGATGGAATGCCAATTCTCAGGAAAAATTGACACATCCTAAAAATGAATTTAGAGGTGTCTGGATTGCAACCGTTGTAAATATCGATTGGCCAAAAACGGCAACCGACAATGTTGAAAAAGAAAAAGCTGATTTTATTGAAATTTTAGACGCTTATAAAAAACTAAATTATAATGCCGTAATCGTTCAGATTCGTAGTGTTGGCGATGCTTTTTACCCTTCAGAACTCGCGCCGTGGTCGCGTTTTTTAACCGGAAAAGAAGGTCAGGCTCCGACTCCGTATTACGATGCTTTGGCGTGGATGATTGAGCAGGCACATTCAAGAAGTTTTGAATTTCATGCCTGGATGAATCCGTATCGTGCAACTTTCGATTTAAACAAAAACCTTTTAAGCCCAACACACGACATTTTTAAACATCCGGAATGGATGATCGAATATGGCGGAAAATTATATTACGATCCGGCTTTGCCAGAAGTTCAGGCACATTTAACGAAAGTGGTAAAAGAAGTTGTTGACAAATATGATATCGATGCGATTCATTTTGATGATTATTTTTATCCGTATGCCGTTCCCGGAAAAGTTTTTAACGATACCGCTTCATTCAAAAAATATGGTTCCGGCTTAACACTTGCGGATTGGCGTCGTGCCAATGTGAGCAATTTTGTGCACACAATTTCTACGACTATAAAAGCAAGCAAACCCTGGGTTCAATTTGGAATTAGTCCGTTTGGAGTTTGGAGAAATAAATCAGTTGATCCAAAAGGTTCCGAGACACAATCGACTTCAAATTATGACGATTTATATGCAGATCCTATTTTATGGATGGATCAAAAATGGATCGATTATATTATGCCTCAACTATATTGGAGCATGAATAATCCCAGAGCTTCATATTCAAAACTCGTAAAATGGTGGTCTGAAAACTCGAATAATACAGCACTTTATATTGGTCACGCTTCTTATAAAATTCGAGGAGATGGCGACAAAAGCTGGAATTATGTGAGTGAGATTCCAACTCAAATTGATTATGCCAGAAGTTTCAAAAAAGTGGGCGGAAGTGCTTATTTCAGTTCAAAATGGTTCATGAATAAAAACTTTGATATCGTTCGTCTTTTAGAAGAAAATCAATATAAATATCCTGCGCTTCCGCCGGCAGTTCCTAATTTAAAGCGCATTGTAATTGATATTCCAACGGTAAACGAATTCTCAAAAGACAGTACAAAATATTATTTCAATATTAAATCGCCACTAAATACCAAAGTTCGTTATATGGTAATTTACGGAGCAGATCATATTTCGAAAATCAATACAAATGATGCTACGCAAATAATTGACAAGATTACGGTTCATGAAATCGACGGTACAATCTCATTTTCTATTCCTGCCGAAAAAATGAATCAATATAAAGCTTGCGCTGTAACATTTATTGATTATTTTGCGAACGAAAGTACCCCAACTACTATCGACACAAAAAAGACATTTAAAACCTATACACCTGCGCAACCGAATGAAAACAGATAATAAACCGTGGTTTTGGATTCCGTTACTAAATTTTGCCTCTGGCTTGCCTTACGCCGTCATTATTTCCGTTTCGGTCATTATGTACAAAAATCTTGGAATTTCAAATGAAGACATTGGAGTTTATACCAGTTTATTATATCTTCCCTGGGTTATAAAACCGCTTTGGAGCCCGTTTATTGAATTGAATGGAACCAAAAGAAAATGGTTTTTATCTATGCAATTGCTTATTTCGATTGCGTTTTTATTGGTCGGTTTTACAATTCCGGCAAGTGGATTTTTCATCATGACACTGGCTATATTTTGGGTTGCCGCTTTTGCATCTGCTTCTAATGATATTGCCAGCGATGGTTTTTATTTATTGGTTTTACCTGAAAATCAACAATCTTTCTTTTTAGGAATCAGGAGTACTTTTTACCGACTTTCATTACTTGCCGGAAACGGATTAATCGTTTTGTTTGCCGGATATTTAGAACATAAATACGGAGACAATACAAAAGCGTGGTCCTATACAATGATCGCTGTTGGTTTATTAATGACTTTTATAACCGTTTATAATTTCATTTTTACACCAAGAAATGAAATAAATGCCGTTGAAAATAACAAAGAACTTCACCATCAAAACTTCGCTACTATCTTTGTAAGTTTCTTTAAGAAAAAACAAATCGGATTAGTATTGGCTTTTATTTTATTATTCCGTTTAGGAGAATCACAATTACTTAAAATGCTAAGTCCGTTTTTATTAGATGCAAAAAATCTTGGAGGAATGGCTTTAGATACAGAAGCTGTTGGAATAATTTACGGAACTTTTGGTGTTGGAGCTTTAACTTTAGGCGGAATTTTAGGCGGAATTGCGATTTCAAAACAAGGACTTACAAAATGGATGTTTCCTATGTTTTTAGCGATGCATCTTCCTATTATCGGATTTATTTTATTGGCTTTTTTCCATCCTGCTTCAATTCATTATATTTATGCCGTTGTAATTTTAGAACAATTTGGTTACGGTTTTGGTTTTACCGCTTTCATGATGTTCTTAATACATGTCGCCGAAGGAGAATCAAAAACAGCACATTACGCGCTCGCAACCGGATTTATGGCTTTAGGAATGATGTTGCCGGGAATGTTAAGCGGTTATATACAACAATATTTAGGCTATCAGCACTTTTTTATCTGGGTTCTGTTGGCGACAATTCCGGGATTGATTCTCTCCCGTTTTTTAATTTTCCCGAAAGATTTTGGGAAAAAATCAGAAGAAGTTTAACCCCAAATCAAACATCTGAAATATGGAAATCAATGAAAATTTGCAAAACGAACGCAACCTAAAAGGCGCTGAGTTCGAAAAAGAAGGAAATTTTGAAAAAGCAATTGAAGTATATGAAGAAAATGTCGCGGAAAGCTTTAAAGGAAATCATCCTTATGATCGATTAGCTACGATCTACAAAAACCAAAACGACATCGATAACGAGATTCGCGTTTTAGAAAAAGCAATTATTGTTTTTGAAGAAATCACACTTGAAGATCGTCTTGAAGGTTTGCCAAAACTTTTTCGTTTTAAAAACCGACTCGAAAAAGCATTACACACTAAAACGCTGCTTGCCAAACAAAAGAAAAGCAAATTGAAATAAAATAAATTTCAAACATGTATCATGATTAGCTTAAAACGCACAAACTCTGATGATATTGATTTTATAAATCTGGTTGCTTTATTAGACCAAGATTTAGCAATCAGAGACGGAGAAGATCACGGCTTTTATAATCAGTTTAATAAAATTGATAAAATAAAACATGCGGTCGTTTTTTATGAAAATGATATTGCTATGGGTTGTGGCGCTTTTAGAGAAAAAGATTCCTAATTATCCTCCTTATGAAAACGTGGATAATAGTGTTTGCATGAAAAAGACTTTATAATAATGAAAATGACAGCTGAAGCATTAAAACAAAAAGTGGGACAATTCTTTTTTCCTGCTGTTTTTATAAACGATACCGAAGAAAATATTCAGGAAACCGAACGTTTGATCAAAGAACACAACATTGGCGGACTGACTTTTTTTCACAGTCGGGCGAGCGCTGCAACGAATTATGAAAGCAAGAAAAAAGTTGTTTTTAATGACGATAGTTATCAAAAAATTAAAGACTTAATTGTTCGCTATCAAAAGGCCGCTTCTACTCCACTTTTAATTAGTATTGATGCAGAATGGGGTTTGGCGATGCGTATAGAAAAAACACCGCAATATCCGTATGCCATTACACTTGGCGCTTTACCCGAAAATAAATCTAATTTGGTTTATGAAGTTGGAAAACAAATTGGTTTAGATTTAAAAGCTGCCGGAATTCATTATAATTTATCTCCTTTGGCAGACATTAATAATAACCCAAATAATCCGGTTATTGGGTATCGCTCTTTTGGTGAAAATAAAAAGAAAGTTGCTGATTTTGCTGTTGAATATTTGAAAGGAATGTCGGAAGTTGGTATTTTAGGCTGCCTGAAACACTTTCCCGGACACGGAAATACGAATGTCGATTCGCATTTGGGATTGCCGGTTTTAAATGAAACTCTTGAAGAATTATTAGAAAACGAATTATATCCGTTCATTAAAGGAATTGAAAATAATGTCGACTCGATTATGATTGGACATTTGGCGGTTCCGAGTTTAAATGACGGAAAAAATACATCGGCAACTTTATCAAAACCTATTATTGAAACGCTTTTGCGCGAGAAATTAGGTTATGATGGTTTGGTAATTTCTGATGCATTAAACATGCACAGCGTTTCTAAATTGTATGAAACCAAAGGTGAATTAGAATGGGAAGCGTTCAACGCCGGAAATGATATTTTATGCTTCGCCGAAAATGTTCCCGAAGGAATTGAAGCCATTCTTAAAAATGCTTCGCCGGATCGTATTGAAGAAAGTTTCAACAGAATTATGAAAGCCAAAGAAAAAGTGGGTCTTTTAAATGATTCTTTTTCTGCAACCGGAGAATTAAATTTCGAAAAAGCATCCGTTTTAAATCTTGAAATCGCAGAAAACTGCATTACAAAAGTTATTGATAATCAAAATTCTGAATTGATTTTTGAAGCTCAAAAAAGAAACAAATTAGCAAAATTGAGTTTGTATAAAAATGTTGAGAATACTTTTTTCAAAACCTTAAACTCAAAATTATCTTCGCCGGAATTTGCTTTTGAAAATTTAGAAATTTCTGATATTTCATCTATAAAAAAAGAACTGGAAAATTTTGAAACTATTCTTATATCTTTATTTGTTCCGAAGGCAAAACCTTTGAATAATTTTGAAGTTAATGATGAAGTTTTAGCTTTGCTTTCGCATCTTCTTCAAACTAAAAAATGCGTTATTTATGTTTTCGGAAATCCTTATGTTTTACCATTAATTCCGGATCTTTCAAAGGCTTCAGGATTGATTGAGGCATATCAGGATTTTGAAGAATTTCAAAAAATTGCAGGAATTCAATTTCTTGAAAATAAAAAATATTCAGGAAATTTACCCGTTAATATTGAATTTCAATAAGTTACAAATCACTATCCATAAACCATAATTAAAAGTTATTATTAAATAAATATTAATAATTACATCTTATTGTAAATAGCTTTAGTTATACCCTACTTTTGCACTAAATAAATATTTAACTTAAAACGAAAAATATGTCTTTAGTAGGAAAAAAATTCCCAAGTATTGCAGTAGATGCTATCTCAGAAATGGGTGATAACTTAAAAATTAACATTTTTGAAGAAGCAGTAAACAATAACAAAAAAGTATTATTATTTTGGTACCCAAAAGATTTCACTTTTGTATGTCCAACTGAATTACACGCCTTTCAAGCTGCATTACCAGAATTTGAAAAAAGAAATACTATCGTAATCGGAGCTTCTTGCGACACAAACGAAGTACACTTTGCCTGGTTAAACACTCCAAAAAACAACGGTGGAATTGAAGGTGTAACTTACCCAATTTTAGCAGATACAAACCGTAACTTATCTAACATTTTAGGAATTTTAGATATTGAATCTACAGAATACAGCGAAGAAACTGATTCAGTTATCATCGAAGGTTCAAACGTAACTTACAGAGCTACTTATTTAATTGACGAAACTGGAAAAATTTTCCACGAAAGTGTTAACGATATGCCATTAGGACGTAACGTAAACGAATACTTACGTATGGTTGATGCTTACACTCACATTCAGGAAAAAGGAGAAGTTTGTCCTGCAAACTGGGAAGCTGGTAAAGAAGCTATGTCTGCTGACAGAATCAGTACTGCTGAGTATTTGAGCGCAAACTAATTTTTATAAAGGTACAAAGGTTCAGAGGTACAAAGCAGCAAAGGTTTTTTGCTGCGATTTACTAAGTTTTAAACTTAATATCCCTGAACCTTTGCCTCTTAAACCACTCAAAATTTTACAAAGTTGCACAGCAACGAAGACAAACGAAGTTTCAAAAACTTTGTCCCTTTGAACCTTTGCCACTTTGAACCTTAAAAAACAAACAAATGTTAATCGACTTAAACGAAGATACGTTAGCAGATTTAGTTGCTAAAAACGAAAAAGTAGTAGTACAATATTCAGCTTCATGGTGTGGAAATTGCCGTATTATGAAACCAAAATTCAAAAAATTAGCAACAGAAAATGAAGCTATCACTTTTGTTTTGGTTGATGCTGAAAATTCTCCTGAATCAAGAAAATTAGCCAATGTAAGCAACTTGCCAACATTCGCAACTTTCGTAAACGGAAAATTAGTTGGAGAAACTCAAACCAACAAACAAGAAGTTTTAATCGACTTGGTAAACGCAATTGCGTAAACAGATCATTAGATTTTTAGACTATTAGATTTTTTGAATCTTACCTAAAAATCCAATAATCGAGTAATCTAAAAATCTAAAAAAATGAAATTACCCGTAATAAAGCAATTAACGCAATTTATCGAAGAAAACGATCAGGATTATATCATCGAAACTATTGAAGTTTTGGAGGCTATGACTGAAATTCCTTCTCTAAAAGATGAAGAATTAGATGTAATTGGCGAATTAATTTCAAACATGTATGGCGCACTTGAAGTACACAAAATGGTGGTTCAGGGCACAGACAAAAAAGAAGCATTGAATGCGTTCATGAAACGTGTTTTAGGTTCTATAGATAAATAATCGGCCTTTCCTCAGTACAAATAAAAAACATGACTAAAAAAAGCGTTTTCTGAATAAGAAAACGCTTTTTTTTAGTTTATAGTCTCAGGCTCTGTTTTCAGTTTTTAGGTTTTTCAGTCGCAGTTTTCAGTTTTCAGCACATGCAAAGTCATTGCGAGGAACGAAGCAACCTCACGCAGTTGATCCGTTTTAATGATCCTCAAAGTTTGCTCTTGCCAGCGAGATTGCTTCGTTCCCCTCAAAGACAAACAACAGGCGTTTACAACAAAAATGCCAAATTATTCGTTATCTTAAAAGTAGCCTAATTCTAATCACAACGCTAACAAATACTTTTAGATTCAAATATTAATCCTTACTTTTGAACCTCATAAATTTAAACAAAAATCATGGCTTCAATAACATTAGGAGGAAATCCTATTCATACTTCGGGAGAATTACCAACAGTTGGATCTCAACTTGCTGATTTCAAATTAGTACAAAATGATTTATCAGTAGCTTCATTAAGCAATTTTGCCGGTAAAAAATTAGTTTTAAATATTTTTCCAAGTATTGATACGGGAACTTGTGCAACTTCTGTTAGAAAATTCAACGAAAGTGCGAGTAACTTAGAAAACACTACTGTTTTATGTATTTCAAGAGATCTTCCATTTGCTCAAAAACGTTTTTGTGGAGCCGAAGGTTTAGAAAATGTAGTAAACTTATCTGATTTTCAAGCTGGAACTTTTGGTAAAACAAATGGTTTAGAAATTGTTGACGGACCTTTAGCAGGTTTACACTCTAGAGCGATTATTGTTGTTGATGCTAATGGTAAAATCACTCATACAGAACAAGTTGCTGAAATTGCAAACGAACCAAATTACGAAGCAGCTTTAGCAGCATTATAATATCCATATAATGACATTTGAAAAAGATAATACTTTTGTAACAGGCCGGTTAAAAAGCATGACGTATGCTTTTAACGGTGCTGTTAAACTTATAAAAACAGAGCACAGCATTATGGTACAGTTCTCATTGGGAATTGTAATGACTATTGCCGGGTTCTATTTTAAAATTTCACAAACCGAATGGCTTTTCCAGGTATTAGCCATCGGCTTGGTAATGAGTATTGAAGGACTGAATACGGCTGTAGAAAAAATTGCCGATTTTATTCATCCTGATTACAGTAAAAGAATCGGATTTATTAAAGATATTGCTGCCGGGGCGGTATTTTTTGCCGCAATGACCGCAATAGCAATAGGCTTGATTATTTATTTACCCAAATTTATATAGGCAATACTAAACGCAAGAATGGCAAAAACAACCAAAAAAGATACTGTAAACAAAAAAACCGAACCAAAAGCTGAGAGTTTAAAATCTTGGAGACCCAACAAACAGCAACGTTTTGTTATGGGCTGTCTTTTGATATTATTTTCTATTGCATTATTAGTTGCATTTATTTCTTTTTACGTCAACGGGCAATGGCAGTTAGATCAAAGTGCTGTTAGTAAGCTTGATGATCGTTCTGAAGTGGTGCAAAACTGGCTGGGGAAATTTGGCGCTTATCTTGCAGATTTGATTGTATATCGAGGATTTGGAATTGCATCTTTTATTCTTGTTAGATTATTTTTCCTGACTGGAATGTTTTTAGCGCTGGAATTATCGCTTAGAAAACTTAAAAACATTTGGTTTTGGGATTTATTTGCCATTATTATTGTATCTATATTATTTGGATTCTTTGCCACATCTGCCCCTGAATTAGGCGGAACTATTGGTTATGAACTAAATTTATTCTCGCAGGATTATATCGGAAAAACAGGAACTTTACTGGCGCTGCTTTTCGGATTAATTGTGTACTTGATTTTCAAAATAAAACTATCTCCTGAAAAAATTCAATCCTATTTTGATTCTACTAAAAAAGAAATCAAATCAGAATTAAGTTCTTTAAATACGCAGCCACAAACGGAAAGCGCTTATAATTTAGAAGAATTTGCAATTGAGGAGGAAGATCCTGAATTGGATAATATTCACTTAAAAACAGAAGATACTCAGTTCGAAATCAACAAAGAAGCCTTAAAACCTACGATAAATCATTCGTCTGAAATTGATTTGAATCCTGTTGCGAAACCGCTTCAAATGAATATAAATCCGGTAACGGAAACTCCTGCGCATCATGAGGAATTTGTTATCGAAAAAGCAGAAGAAGAAGATATTATCGAAGAAAATCTGGCATCTCGTTTAGTAGCTGATTTTGGATTATTTGACCCAACTTTAGATTTATCGAATTATAAATTTCCAACAATTGATTTATTAAAAGAATATTCGACGGGCGGAATCACGATTAATCAGGAAGAATTAGAAGAAAATAAAAACAAAATTGTAGATACACTTCGTAACTACAAAATTGAAATTGCACAAATTAAAGCGACCGTTGGTCCATCGGTAACTTTATACGAAATTGTACCTGAGGCGGGTATCAGAATTTCTAAAATTAAGAGTTTAGAAGATGATATTGCTTTGTCTCTTTCGGCTTTGGGAATTCGTATTATTGCGCCAATACCAGGAAAAGGAACAATTGGTATCGAGGTTCCGAATAAAAATCCTACAATGGTTTCGATGAAAAGTGTTATTGGTTCAGCTAAATTTCAGGAAGCTGAAATGGAATTGCCAATTGCATTGGGAAAAACCATTTCGAACGAAACTTTTGTTGTCGATTTAGCCAAAATGCCTCACTTATTGATGGCTGGTGCGACAGGACAAGGAAAATCTGTTGGATTGAATGCGGTTTTGACTTCGCTTTTATACAAAAAACATCCGGCGGAAGTGAAATTTGTTTTGGTCGATCCGAAAAAAGTCGAGCTTACACTTTTTAATAAAATAGAAAGACATTATTTAGCCAAACTTCCTGATGCTGGAGATGCGATTATTACGGATAATGCAAAAGTAGTGAACACATTAAACTCCCTTTGTGTTGAAATGGATAACCGTTATTCATTGTTGAAAGATGCAATGGTGCGTAATATCAAGGAATACAACGATAAATTTAAAGCCAGAAAATTAAATCCGGAAGCGGGACATAGATTTTTACCTTATATTATATTGGTTGTCGATGAGTTTGCCGATTTGATTATGACTGCCGGTAAAGAAGTCGAAATTCCGATTGCGCGTTTGGCTCAGTTAGCGCGTGCTATTGGTATTCACTTGATTATCGCGACACAAAGACCATCTGTAAACGTAATTACAGGTTTGATTAAAGCGAATTTTCCTGCCAGAATTGCATTTAGAGTAACTTCAAAAATTGACTCAAGAACTATTTTGGATACGCAGGGAGCTGATCAGTTGATTGGTCGTGGAGATTTATTATATACGAACGGAAATGATGTTGTTCGTGTGCAGTGTGCGTTTATTGATACTCCGGAGGTTGAAAAAATCACGGATTTCATTGGCTCACAAAAAGCATACGCGACAGCTTATTTACTTCCGGAGTTTGTTGGAGAAGAAACTGGCATTAATCTTGATATGGATATTTCTGACAGAGATACTTTATTTAGAGAAGCCGCTGAAATTATTGTCAATGCACAACAAGGTTCAGCCTCTTTATTGCAAAGAAAATTAAAATTAGGATACAACAGAGCGGGTCGTTTAATCGATCAACTGGAGGCAGCCGGTATTGTTGGTCCGTTTGAAGGCAGTAAAGCCCGCAGCGTGAACATCTTAGATTTAAGTGCTCTTGATCAATTTTTTAACAATGAACAAAATTAATCCAATCATGAAAGCAAAAATTCAAGAAATCAACAACAATTCTATCAAAAACAGAACTAAAAAATGCTTGCAAATAGCACTTTTATTTCTTTTGAGCTTTACCTCTATTCAGGCTCAGGATAAAAAAGCCAAAGATTTATTGAACGAGGTAACAGCCAAAATAAAAAGCTACGACAATATTGCTATTGACTTTAAATATTCTCTGAATAATGCAAAAGAAAATATCAATCAGGACAGCAAAGGAAATGTTATTATGAAAGGCAATCAATATGTATTGAATTTTATGGGTGTTACTAAAATATTCGACGGACAAAAAACTTACACTATTGTTCCTGAAGATGAAGAAGTTACCATTTCTAAAGTAAACGAAAAAGATGATGTAGCTATAACACCTTCCAAAATGCTTACTTTCTTTAATTCCGGATATAAATACAATATGGACATTGTTCAAAATGTAAAAGGAAGAAAAATTCAGTACATTAAATTAGCTCCAACAAATGTTAAAGATCAAAGAAAAGAAATTCTTTTAGGTATTGATGTACAAACAAAACACATCTATAATTTGATTGAAACAGGAAAAAATGGAACAAAAACCACTTTAACCGTTAATTCTTTTAAAACCAATCAGCCTTTATCAAAAAATCAATTTACCTTTGTAGCGAGCAAATATCCAAAATACTACATCAACAAATTAGATTAATCAAAGGTTGAAAATTTTAGACAAATACTTACTAAAAACATTTCTGATTACATTTACTACGGTATTTGTAATCCTTTTTTTTATATTCATTCTTCAAACTGTATGGCTTTTTATCTCTGAATTAGCAGGTAAAGACCTTGATTTGATATTGGTTGTAAAATTCCTTCTTTTCTCAATGCCCCGAATTATTCCGCTGGTTTTACCGCTTTCGGTTTTATTGGCTTCTATTATGACTTTCGGAAATTTAGCCGAAAATTATGAGTTTGCCGCTATGAAATCTTCAGGAATATCGTTGCAAAGGGCAATGCGTGTTTTAATCATTTTTATTTTCGTTTTAAGTATTGTTGCATTTTGGTTTGCCAATAATGTAATTCCGTATGCCGAATATAAATTTGTTAATTTCAGAAAAAACATTGCTCAGGCTAAACCCGCTATGGCTATTGCCGAAGGTCAGTTTAATGATGTTGGGACTTATAATATTAAAGTAAACAAAAAGTCAGGAGAAAACGGGAATATCTTAACAGGCGTTACCATTCATGAAAAAGCGAATAATTATGGTGAAAACAAAACAGTTATAAAAGCTAAAAATGGTAAATTAATCAGTAATGAAAAATCAAGTATCTTAAAGCTCGTTCTGAATGACGGTTATTATTATCAGGATGTTACTCCAAAAAAATACGAAGATCGTTCTAAACTTCCTTTTATAAAAAGTGAGTTTAAAAAACAAATCATCAATATTGATTTATCTGAATTAAATAAGGTTGATGAAGATAAAGCAAGTGTAAGTAGCACAAACGGAATGCTGAATGTGAATGAATTGCGCTATACTTTAGATTCTTTAAACAAAAACCTGAATAACGAAATAGTTTCATTTTCTGAAAATATAAATCAGCGCGTTGGAATTAAACCTTCGCCTAAGGTTTTAAAAACAGACAAAAAGAAAAAAGCATTGCCAAACGATCTTTTATCTTTATATACCAACAAACAAAAGTCTGATATTTTAAAAATGGCGAGCAGCACGGTTACGAGCAATATATACTCTATCGAAACTACTCAAAAAGATTTAAAAGATAAACAAAGAGACATCAACAAGCATTTAACGGCATTATACGAAAAATTTGTCATTGCTTTTGCCTGCTTTTTAATGTTTTTTATTGGCGCTCCGCTAGGTGCTATTATCCGTAAAGGCGGACTGGGTTTACCTATTGTATTTGCGGTTTTGATTTTTATTACCTTCCACTTTATTAATACTTTTGGAAAAAGACTATCACAAGAGGGCGGTATGACTCCTTTTATGGGTTCATGGATGTCGTCATTTATATTGCTGCCGTTAGCAGTTTTATTAACATATCGCGCTACAAACGATAATGGCTTAATTAATTTTGATGCCATTACTACTCCAATATCACAACTGTTTCAAAAAATTTCCGAGCGCTTTTTTCCCGCTCAAAACAAACAATAATTATGTCAGCAAAAATACAACTCAATACCATTGAAGAAGCTATAGAAGATATTCGTCAAGGTAAAGTAATTATAGTAGTCGATGATGAAGATCGTGAAAATGAAGGTGATTTTTTAGCTGCAGCCGAAAAAGTAACTCCGGAAATGATCAACTTTATGGCTACACACGGACGTGGATTAATTTGTGCGCCGCTAACAGAAAGCCGTTGTAAGGAATTGGATTTAAGACCTATGGTTACTAATAATACGGATCATATGGAAACTGCATTTACAGTATCTGTAGATTTAAAAGGACATGGGGTAACGACAGGGATTTCGGCAGCAGACAGGTCTAAAACAGTATTGGCATTGACAGATTCAAATGTAAAACCACATGAATTGGCAAGACCGGGACACATTTTTCCTTTGGTTGCAAAACAAGGCGGCGTTTTAAGAAGAACCGGTCATACAGAAGCTGCAATTGATTTTGCAAGATTAGCAGGATTTAAATCGGCTGGTGTAATTTGCGAAATTCTAAATGAAGACGGAACTATGTCTCGTTTGCCTGAACTTGTAAAAGTGGCTAAGAAATTCAATTTAAAATTAGTTTCTATTGAAGATCTTGTTGCTTACAGAATGCAGCACGATAGTTTAATTGTTAAAAAAGAAGATTTTGATATCGAAACTCGTTTTGGAACTTTTAGATTACGAGCTTACGAACAAACGACAAATAAACAAATTCATATTGCTTTAACGAAAGGAACGTGGAATCTTGGAGAACCAATTTTAACGAGAATTCACTCTTCGCAGGTAAATAATGATTTACTAGGTACTTTAACCAATAATGCTGAACAACAACTGGATGGTATGTTTAAAGTAATTAATGAGAATGGAAAGGGCGCAGTTATTTTTATTAATCAGGATATGCAGGCGATTAATTTATTAAGCCGTATCTCTGAACTTAAAGCTTTACAGGCCGGAGGGACAATGAAAGCGCCAAAAGTAATTATTGACAGTAAAGATTACGGAATTGGAGCTCAAATCCTGCATGATATTGATATTTCAAAAATTAGGTTGGTGTCTAATACAGAGCAAACAAAACGTGTTGGTATGATTGGATACGGGCTTGAAATTACTGAATACGTAAACTACTAATATATGGGTACTTTAGAAGAAAGAATTGCAAAATCTGAGACTCATATTTTTAAAGCCGTTTTTCCGAGTACAACAAATCATTATGATACTTTATTTGGAGGTACTGCGCTGCATCTCATGGATGAAGTTGCTTTTATTTGTGCGACAAGATTTAGCCGCAAGAAAGTAGTAACTATTTCAACAGGACAAATTGATTTTAAAAAAGCAATTCCGGCGGGTACTTTAATCGAATTAGTAGCAAAAGTTGTTAACGTTGGAAGAACCAGCTGTAAAATTCACGTTGATATTTTCATGGAACAAATGTATTCTGAGCTTCGCGAAACTGTAGTTTCAGGAACTTTTTCGTTTGTTGCAGTTGATGAAAACAAGAAACCGACGCCTATTTTAGATTAATTACATTATTTAACGTAAAATTGTTTTTAAAATAAATACTGATTATGAAGCACTTGAAAATTAATTTAAAATAATCAGTAAAAAAGCTTAAAAAAAGTTTTGAGAACCGAAAAAGCGTCTTATATTTGCACTCGCAATCAGCAAATGATCGCAACATACTGGAGAAATGGCAGAGCGGTCGAATGCGGCAGTCTTGAAAACTGTTGACTGTAACAGGTCCGGGGGTTCGAATCCCTCTTTCTCCGCTGAAAATGAAACCCCTAGCATTTACTAGGGGTTTCGACGTTTTTAGAACTAGCTCAAAACTTCGGAACCTAACTTTAAAAAGACTGGTTATCCTTTGTCAATCCTTTTAAATACTGAGACCGTCATTTCTTTCACTTTTTCAGTTTTCAAAATTAAGTGACTTTTTAGTATATTTTTGTGTCCCTATTAGTGTCCCTTTTTTTCACGTAAATCGTAGCCTTTCCCTTAGTAAAAACACACTAAAAACATCTCATTTTCAGCACCTTCATATATAAATTCATTAAAATTTCAGACCTTAGCAAGAACTTAATTAACTATTATTAAACACAAATAGCAATAAGTGATGCTAAAAATCTATTTTTTTCTTAAACCTGGAAAGTTAAACTGGAGAGATGAATCTCCAATCTATGCACGCCTGTGGTATTATGAAAATTCGATTACCATGACAACGGGCCAGTATATAACAAAAGAAAGATGGAATTTTACCAATAAACTACGCAGGGTGCTCAGAATGGAAAAGGAAAAAACTCTTAGAAAAACATTAGATTTGTTCCAAATGAATATTGAAAAAAAATTTAATGAAATCATTCAAAGAGACGGTGATTTTTCTCTTTTAAAACTCAAAAATGAATTTAATAAAAAAACTACTGCAGAGGGAGTCACAGCTTTAAAGATTCTGGAAACCCATATCAGCAATTTCAATCGGAAAGTTGCTAAAGATGAAAGATCTTATGCAAGCCTCAAAAAATATGAACGATCCAAGGAACTGCTTTCCAATTTTTTAAAAGAAGAATACCAAAAAGACGACATAATATGTAAGTCAATTAACAACAGTTTTATTCATAATCTCGAATCATTTCTTAAATACGACAGCAGTTTTAAGGGCCGCACAGGAATTAAAAACAACTCAACAGTAAAATATATGCGGATGTATAAAACTGCATTTAATTATGCAGTAAAATTAGGTTTAATCACTAACAACCCTTTCGATTCATATGACGGTAAAGTATTCGAGAAAAGTGCCATCTACTTAACACCTGAAGAATTAAAAATATTTGAAGTAAGAGATTTTCGTGGAAAGGTTAGCCAAAGTCAAAGATATTTTCATATTCTGTTGTTATACAGGATACGGCCCGGCGGACGCTTCTGCCCTTACAAAAGAAAACCTCGTAGCCGACAATAACAATGACCTCTGGATTATATCAAACAGAACAAAAACCTCAACACAAGAGAATGTCCCCCTTACTTCACCCAGCACATAAAATAATTAACAAATACAGCCAGCAGCAGCTTACTCTTCTGCCTCCATTATCAAATCAGAAGATGAATGAATATCTGAAAGAAATTGCAGTGTTATGCGGCATTAAAAAAAAATTGACATGGTATGCCGCCAGACACACTTTTGCCACAACAGTTACTTTGGGAAACGGCGTGCGAATAGAAAATGTTTCATCGATGATGGGTCATACAAACATTTTACAAACACAGCATTATGCTAAAGTTTTAGATGCTAATATCAAAGAAGATATGAATAAGGTAATCGAGAAATATAAAAATACATAATGGCAAGCAAATTCATGATCCACAAAAAAGATAAATGGAAAAAAATTATGTTATTAAGGCGAGTACTTTGAATTTTTATTGCAAAATCAAGGCATATATTTTTAAAACAATTAAAAATCTAGCAATATTTAAGACTTAAGAAATTTAGGGTCGACTATATTATAGTTTTGTTTGATCAAATGGTAGATATTCGTAGGCAGTTTAGAAAGGCTTTCGCTACTTCAAAGGAGTTTTAGTAATACAAATTAAAAGAACATCCAAGTCAATGAGGGGTAGTTAGATTTCTAATGAAAATCTTTTTAAAAATGCTGGATTATCAGTTTGCTACTTATAAGCTGTTTTTGTGAACTTACTGTACAGATTTAATTCTCTCATATAAAGTAATACTGAAGATCGTGATATTTTATAGCCGCGATTTTGAAGCTCTATGGTAATTCTAACACTTCCATACCTTTGTTTAGAATCAAAAAATATAGATCTTATTTCTTCCTTTACTAAGATTCTTCGCTTTTTTGCTTCGGAAATACACTCGCTTCTCCATCTGCAATATGTAATATAACTTATACCAAAAACTTTACACATTAATCTAATAGGGTATGTTTTTTCGTTGCTTTTTATAAAATCGAACACCATTGGTTTTCCCTGTGAAATATTCCACCTGCCATTTTTCAAAATCTCAAATTTTAAATCTAAATCTTTAATTTTTTTTTCAAGCCAGTAAATTCTTTCTTGTTCTGGACTAAATCTTTGGTGACTCTTCCCAGGAAAACTAACCGTTCCAAGTTTTTCATAATTTTTTTGCCAAATAGCTATAGATCTGTCATATAGATGAAATTCTTTTTCAAGTTCATTTATAGTACCACTTTCATAACTTAACTTTACTACTTTCTCTTTGAAAGTGGAATCATAATTTTTTTTATTTTCTTTCATAGTTTATATAGAAAATTAAAGTAAGTTGATTATTCATTTTATTAAATTCTTCTATAGTCATATAGTTTAAGGTAGAATGAATTCTTTTTTTATTATACCAATTTTCTATAAACTCGAATATTTCCTCCTTCATCTTTTTTTTGGTAAACAGTGTATTTCTATATATTAGTTCTCTTTTTAATGTACTGAAAAAACTCTCAGCAACAGCATTATCAAAGCAATCTCCTTTACGGCTCATACTTCTCTTAACAATCATATGGGAGTCCAATAATTTTGTAAAACTTTTACTGGCATATTGAGTTCCTCGATCAGAATGGAATATTAATTCATTTGTAATTTCTCTATTATTAACCGCCATCTCCCAAGTTGGTATAATAGTCATCTTTGTAGACATTTCATTGCTAATATTCCAGCCGATTATTTTTCGGTCGAACAAATCCAAAATAATAGTGAGATATAAAAAACCCTTTGTAGTTTGTAAATATGTGATATCTGAAACCCACGCTATACCTGGTTTATTCACATTAAATTCTCTATTTAATAGATTAGGAGCAATATAATGATTATGATTTGAATTCGTTGTTACCTTAAATTTTCTAATTGATTTTTTATGTAAACCTAATTGGATCATATGTCTTGATACAGTGGAGTGCGTTATTTGATAGCCGCGATTTTGAAGCTCTTTAGTAATTCTAGAACTTCCATAACGCTCTTTACTTTCAATAAATATAGAAGACATTTCTTGTTTCAATAAAATTATGCGAGATTGTGTCGGTGAAATAATTTTATTTTTCCATCGGTAATAGCTCAATTCGCCTACTCCTAAAACTCTGCACATTTTTTTTGTAGAATATACTTTTTCATTATTTTCTATGAAATTAAAAACCATCGATTTCCCTTGTGAAATATACTTACTCCCTTCTTTTAAAATTTTATAATTTAGTTCTGATTGTTTAGCTTTTCTTTTAAGTTCATTAATTTTTTGTTGTCCTGAATTTAATCTTTGGTATCCGTTCCCTTTTCCACAAAAGCTGTCAATTCCAAATTTTTCATATTGCTGTCGCCATTTACATATTAATGAACCTGATATTTCAAGCTCATTTTCAACTTGTATGATACTACCTTTTTTATAAGATAATTGAACTGCCTTTTCTTTGAAAATCTTGTCATAAGTTCTGCGTTTTATTTTCATATGTGAAACTCAATATTTAGATTATGAATTTATAGAGTTTAAGTTTATCTAATTACTTACTAAAATTATACATCATTATCTAGAATTTCATACTCAATAAATCGGCATTATTGCAGAAGAAAAGTTAAGAATGTAGAAATACTAAAAATATTAATAAAAAAAATGTAAGTAAATTCTTTTATTTCGCTATTTTTTATATATCTTTGATAATGTGTTACTTGCATTTCAGAAAACCTAAGTTTTTATTTTATATGCCAAAGCAAAATTAACGCAGCATATGCTTATGCCTTTAAAATAATAATAAACCATAACATCATGGTTACAATTTTTTTTTTAAATTTTAAAGGCACACTAAAGAGCAAGTAACCACTATTTGCTCTTTTTTTATTTATATCATATCTAAATATTTAAACTAATCCTTCCAATAGTGTGTCGACAGGAGGTTGTAAGACTTACATCGGGCAATAACTATAGCATTTACCAACGAAAGCAAATATCGTTGATCTTAAAATGGAAAATCTCTGTGTATAAATTATGACGATTTTTATGCTCTGTAATATTATCTGCAAGTGTATTATAGTTGAATTGTGTTATTTTTAAGAAATTCAAATTACCAACTTTTGATTATAGTTAGCATAAATACTAACTTAATTACTAAATAATTAGCTAAGCTGAAGAAGTAAGACTATCTTTACAATATTATGAGAAAAAACGATGAAATTATAATTATTGAAGACGATGAAGATGACAGGTTATTGTTAAAGGATATATTTGAAGCTTTAGATTACCCGAATAAAATAACATTTATTGAAGATCCAATGGACGCCATAGCTTATCTGTCAAATCCTTTGGTTATACCCTTCATTATATTTTCTGACATTAATATGCCAAAGATAAATGGATTTGAACTACGCAATCAGATTCTTGCTAATACAGAAATAAGCAAGAAGTGTATCCCTTATATCTTTCTGTCGACGTCCAAAATTCCCGAAAATGTTATTAAGGCGTACTCTTGCCACGCACAGGGATATTTTAAAAAAGAGGAGGAATTCTCTAAATATAAAACAGTATTGAAAACAATTTTAGAGTATTGGATCACTAGCCTTACTCCGACCAATTCATTGTGAGCTATATTAAACTAAAAATAATTATATCATTTTAGTACTTGTAGAAATCTGTTCCATAAGCCTGTAGTGCTTTTTTATAGCAAAATGAGGAAACAGAGTTATTCCTTTATAAAGTAAATAAATTGAGAACTAATAATAAAATCTCTAAACTAATTACTTAATTAACTGAAAAATTAAATTTCTTAGATTTAGAAATAGATATTCTCTTAATGCGCTACGAAAGCACCAATCTTGGCATCTCCCCAGAAACTTTAAGCAGAATCAGAAAAAATCTATTAAATAGATGAAATCCAAAATCACATGAACTTCAAATATTGATATTATCGTCAATATTTAGCAAAAATATAAAAAGCAAAAAACAACAACCCATACATATATTTTGTAATTTAGCAATAACTAGTGAGAGTCTATTTTTAATGTACCTATCGGTGTACCTAATTTTTAAAAAAGCTCAAAACATCTGTAATTACTGAGATCAACATAAGGACTACGGAGCCTCTTTCTCCGCCAGTAGAAGTTTCAGAAGAAACTTTAAAAGTCAAAAGCCTTTAAACACTAGTGTTTAAAGGCTTTTTCGTTTTTACACACTTTTCAAAAAGCACATGTTTTATCAAAGAATGGTTACCCTATTAGTTACCCAGTCTTTTTTTGAATCTTTTTTCTCAAAAATGGGTAACTAAAGTAAAAGAATTCCCCGGGAATTCCCTGCTATCAATGGGCTCTCTTAAAATTTTTAATTCAATTTGATTATTAATTTTAAAACTAGATAACATGTTAAAAGTACTTTTCTACCAGAAATCTGATAGAGTAAACAAGAACGGCGAATCTCCAATCTATGCGCGTTTGAGTTACAATAACAGACAAATTTCAATGTCAACCGGACAAGCGATTTCAAAAGAAAGATGGGCCAGCACTAATAACCTTAGAAACCCGCTTAAAATTGAAAAGGAAATAGTAATCAAAAATCTACTTGATCTTTTCCAACTTAATGCAGCCAAAAAATTTACTGAACTCTTCAGGATAGATCCTGAGGTTAACCTTCAATTATTAAAAGCTGAAATTACAGGCAAAGCCAAAATAGACCAGCCAAAAGGTTCAACCATAATTGAAATTATGGAAACATACAATATTTTTTTTACCAAAAGAGTGAACTCGGGAGAACGCGCTCCAGCCTCACTGCAGAAATACAAAAGAGCCAAAGATCTGCTTTTAAACTTCATTAGCAGCACCTATAAACAAGAAGACATGCCGGCATCTGAGTTATCAAGCTCGTTTGCATTTAAACTGGAACAGTTCCTTAAATATGAGAGCAATTTTAAAGACCAGACAGGAATCAAAAACAATTCGATGGAAAGTATATGAAAATGTATAAAACTGGATATGCGCCTGTCGATGCTTTGGAACTGACTGAAAGAAACCTATCAGAAGATTCCACTGGAAATTTATGGATTATGACCAGCAGAGCGAAAACTGCCATCAGGGCCAATGTCCCGGTACTGCCTACCGTTGAGAAAATTATTTCTAAATATAAAAACCAACAGAAAGGTCTTATCCCGAAAATTTCCAATCAGAAAACGAATGCTTATCTAAAGGAAATTGCTGATGTCTGTGGCATAAACAAACATCTTACATGGTATGTTGCCAGACATACGTTTGCTACCACTGTAACTTTAGGAAATGGTGTGAGACTCGAGAATGTTTCTGCAATGATGGGACATACTAATACCAAGCAGACACAGCATTATGCAAAAGTTTTGGATGTGAATATAATGGAAGACATGGAGAAACTGAAATCTAAGTTTAAGTGATTTTCTAAAGAGGATTCTGAATTTGAAGTCTCTTAAAGAACCTACTCCATTTACAGCAAAAAAATCAACTGCGACGATATCACAAGTTTTGAAGTACATTTCCATTGCGTTCGCAGTGCGGACGTAATTGACATGGAAACAAAAAAAGCATATTCTTTTAGTTTTTAAAACTGATCCAGTTTGCTAATTTAATACAATCAAATATACTAATTCAAACACCTTATATATATCTACTAATTGAACGACAGGGAAAAGAAAGAGCCGATTACGGCACTTACTTGATTAAATATCTTGCAGAAGAATAGCTGCTTCAGTACGAAACTAGATTTTCATACTGCCTATTAAATTGGTATCGAAAATTTAACAGAACAATATAAGCATTTGCGTTGAATCAAATAAGCAATAAAATTGTTTTTAAAAAGCCCTCTAAAAGAAGGGGAAGCCTTTAGTTGAACTAAAGGCTTCCCTGCTTCAAGCATTGATCGGCTTGAACCAAAGATAAATTTTAAATTTTACATATGTAATCATATACCTATAAATCAATAAATTATAAAAAAAATACTGATTTCTATAGTTAACCTCATATATCTATATAGATTTCTATAGGTTTCTATACATATACCAATATATCTATATAGATTTATATATAGATCTTCATTTAGATTTTATATTTATAAAATTGTGCAAAAATGATTCTTTTATAGATAAATCTTCGTATTAAAGCATCACACACTAAAAAATAACTATTAGTTTTCCTGATAATGAATTCCAAACATTAGTCTCCTATATTTGGTGCGTATAAATTTTATATTTTCCTCTATGCTATAACTTATTTTATAAGTCAATAACTTTTCACGTCCAATATTTTTATAAAAAAATTAATCAAAAGGGCTTCTGATTTTAGTACAAAATCAATATCATCAGGATGATTGCACCTAATATATCATCAAACGTTAAATCTTCCGGATTAAATCCATGCATTTCATATAAAGACGGACTAATATATGAGAGCAAAATATCGTAAAAATCTATTATATAAAACGAAAATGGACCTGTACTCATGATGGAGTTGGTAAGTTCATTGAAAGATATTTTCGCATTTGTACTTTCAACTGTGCTATTAGACTGCCAAACGTTATGAAGATTTTGTATATCTGGAAGCATATAGTGACTTTGTTAAATATTTGTTAATGCGAATTAAATCAAAATATGGGAATGCCAAATTTTTATTTAGTTTGGTTTTTCAACATGTAAAAACAGAACAAAAATTTCATTTCAAATACAAAAATTACATAATTAACTGTTAATCATAATATTTAAAACCATAATGATATAACAATATTATGCTATATAGCTTTTATCTTTATAACCTCGAACAATTTCCACGCCTTATATTTTGATTATAATTACTACAAAATAATAGTCAAATAAGAATCTAAGCAGTTTTGTATTTTTAAACCAGTCGGATATAAAAAAATATCCATATAACAAATACGATCAATTTTACCCACTTATACTTAATTGAGCACACTTATTACCTTTCATTAAAAATCGCTCCGGATCGTTTAAAGTATTAGTTATGTTTCTGTAAATTATATTTTATAATGCAGTAATAATTAGCAAATTAAATAATTACAAATCAGCACATTATAAAACATCCTTATTATTAAATCACCAGTTGCGTCAACAAAACACTAGAAAAACTATGACTCCCATTAATGCCATTATCATATCAGAAGAAAAAGAAACTCTGCTAATTTTAAGAAAATTTGCCGAAGAGAATTCTATGATTATGGAAATAATTGGAGATGCAGAATGTATTACTGAGGGGACAATGATTATAAAATCAAAAAAACCGGATGTTATTTTTCTTGATATGCTGCTACAGGATGATCTTTTTTTTGAAATGCTGGAACAATTAAAATTCAGTATTCCAAAACTGGTATTTATATCAGATCAAAAAGATTTTGCAATCAAAGCATTTAAGCACAATGCCATTGATTTTTTATTGAAACCCATTGATTTTAATGCGATAATTTTAGCTGTTTACAAAGTAATTAAAATAAGAGAAATGGAACGCTCTTATCAAAATCAAAAAATAAACAGCATTAATATGCTAAACTCTGTAAATCAATCAAATGATTATGTTGCTGTTGCATCCTTAGAAAAAATAGAACTAATACCAATGGCAGATATTGTTTTTTGCAAGGCAGATGGAAAATACACCATTTTTGTTCTTACAAATGGCAGTAAAATAATGTCAAGCAGAAATTTGGGAGAGTATAGTAATATACTCGACAACAGTTATTTTTTCAGAATACATCATTCCTACATTATCAATCTTCGACATATCGCTAAAATTTCAAAAAAAGACGGCTATTTCTGTGAACTTTCTAATGGAGCAATTATATCAATCGCTAAAAGACGGCAAGATGACTTTAACAAATTTATTAAACTTAAAGAATAAACAAATTGCTATTTTAATTTAATTCTAAGTAATACAGACGGAATAATCGCTATGAAAACAAAAATACTAATTGTTGAGCAAGACGCTGCTGCTATCAAGTCAATCGAAAACGAGTTGAAAATTGGCAACATTGATTGTATTGTGAGCATTGTTCACTCGGTGAACGATTATGAAGCGGCAATTCATAATTTTAAACCTGACCTTATTCTTTCTAATTATGTTTTTCCATCCTTCGACGGAATGACACTTTTTAATGTAAAACAAAGACTTGCTCCGCAAACACCTTTTATTTTTATTGCAGCAAACATAGATGTTGAAGAAGCCATAAAATTAATAAAAACCGGAGTGACCGACTTAGTATTAAAAGAGAACATTACTACTTTATCTAAAAAGGTTAAATGCGCTCTGGAACACATTAAAAAAGAATGCAAAACGTACCAGATAAACGGATACGAAAACATTAATACAGACAATACATCAAACATTACAAACTCACGATTACCAAAAGTATCTGATAAACAAAAAGACAGCATTGATGTATACGTTAATGAGAAAAAAAACATTCAAAAAGCTTTTGAAGTTGAAAAACGCCGGTTCTATAATTTATATTCTCAGGCACCTTCATGTATGGGGATTTTAAAAGGTCCTAATCATGTCTATGAATTGGCAAATAAACTTTATCTGCAATTAATCGATAAAAAGGATATTATTGGAAAAACCTTAAAAGAAGTATTGCCTGAACTTGAAACACAAGGGATTTTTGAAATTTTAGATACTGTCTATAAAACGGGTGAAACGTTTTATGCTAATGAAAAGCTAATAAAATTTGATCGTTGCGGAAAAGGAATAGTTGATACTTATTTAAATTTCATTTATCAAGCCCACAGGGATGTCGATAACAATATTGATGGTATTCTTTTCTTTGCTAATGACGTTACAGAACAGGTTTTATCTCGAAAAAAGATTGAAGATCGGGAAAAAATGTATAAGGATCTTATCCACAAACTTCCTATTGCTACTTATTCATGCGATTGTGACGGACGTATATTAATTTATAATAAGGCTGCCGCTATTTTATGGGGGAGAGAACCTGAAATAGGAGAAGATTTATGGCACTATTCATGGAATAAATACAATAGTAAAAATAATCGCGACCCCCTAAGTGTATGTTCGCTTGCGACAGCACTTACTGAAGATGAATCAAGTGTTGGTAAGGAAATAATTATCGAACGCCCCAACGGAGATAAGCGTAATGTATTGCCATACCCTGTTCATGTTCGAAATGCTGAAGGTAAGATAACCGGAAGCGTTATTGTTCTTGTTGATATTACAGAAACGAAACTGGCACAAAAAGAGCTGAAAAAAAGTGAAAAAAAATACAGATACCTCTTTGATAACAATCCAATGCCAATGTGGATTATCGATTTAATGACTTTTAAATTTCTGGATGTAAATAAAATGTCTATTATGCAGTATGGTTATAGCCACGAAGAATTTCTTTCGATGACTGCGGTAGATATAAGACCAAACGATGATAAAAATCTATTCATTACATTCAGTAATACTTCACATATTAACAAATCAAATTACAATAGAGGAAAATGGAATCATGTAAAAAAAGATGGAACTATTTTTCCTGTTGAAATTATTGCGCATGATATTGTCTATGAAGGATCACCTGCCAGATTAATTCTTTCGAATGATATTTCAGATCGCACAAAAGCAGAAATAAATCTCGAAAAAAGAAACAGAGAACTTATCAAAACCAATTCTGAACTGGATAAATTTGTATACAGTGTATCTCATGATTTACGTTCTCCCCTAACCTCTATTTTGGGTCTGCTTTCATTTATTGAAACAGAAACCCAGGAAAAAGATACCCTTAAACACGTTAAAATGATACGGGCTAGCGTCAATCGCCTGGATGATTTTATTAAAAATATTTTAAACTACTCACGAAACAACCGAACAGGTCTGGATGTGGAAAAAATTTCGGTTAATGAGTCAATACGCAATACGGTAGATTCGCTTCAAAGTATGAGAGATTCGAAAGGAATACAATATGAAATTGAAGTTAAAGAAGAACATACCTTTTATACAGACAGGCTTCGGTTTAATACCATTTTAGAGAATATTATTTCTAACGCAATAAAATACCATAAGAAAGAAGCAGCCGGAAGATATATAAAGATAACTGGAAATTCAGGCCATGAGCACCTCCAAATTACTATCGCCGATAACGGGATTGGGATCGATCCTGAATATCATCAAAAAATATATGATATGTTTTTTCGAATTTCAGGTAAAAAAGCCGGTTCGGGTATCGGCTTATATATCGTGAAAGATGCCATAGAACTATTGCAGGGTTCGATAGAAATACAATCAGAAAAAGGTATAGGAACGACATTTATTATCACATTAAAAAATTTGAAACCATGAGCACAGAAGAACCGGCAAAATTTGAGACCGTGATGATTATTGATGATAATATGATTGACCTCTATATTGCATCACGTATGATTACTCAAAACAATTTTGGAAATAAAGTATTACTACATACCACAGCCGAAGAAGCTATAAAATATCTTCAGCATAATCAGGATACTATTTCTGAGTTACCTCAAATAATATTTGTAGATATATACATGCCTCTTATGTCAGGATTCGAATTTCTGGAAGCGTTTGATAAACTGCCGGATTCCTTAAAAAATTATACAAAAGTGTATGTTATATCCTCAACGATTGACAACGAAGACATCGATCGATCTAGCAATAACAAAAATGTTGTCTCTTTTCATGTTAAACCGATCACCAAAGAATTTCTTGACAGAATTTTTAATAAAATGTAAAAACCTCTCTTTTTTTGATGATGAAATTTCAATTCTCATCATAATCTTTTAAAATAACCTGCTGATTTCTAATAAACGGTTATGCCTAATAAAAGGCACTTATTACTTCTCCCTTTTAATTTAAAAACCCTTCCTCTTAATTTGCACACGACAAATGTTCACTAACCAAAGTAATAACTACGCTATAAGTTAGTAAGCAAAAAATATAATTAATAAAAATCCCCACATTAATTCTTATTTAAAATAATGAAAAAACTAGCTTCATGTTTGATTTTACTTATACCAATTGCCGTTTTTTCATCAAATCCTCCTCCGCCGGGCTTACCCGATGATCCTGTAGCAGTACCTATTAACTCTATGATTTTTGTATTATTTACGGCCGGTATTCTATTTGGGGGTTATACTATATTCAAGAAAAAGTAGATGCACCTTTTCAATTCATAAACAGCTTGTACGCGTTTTAATGTAATGATTAAACCAAAAGAAATATGAAAAAAACTTTACTATTATTATCTCTTTTAATTTCTTTTCAAAACTTTGCCCAGGTATCAATCGGTGCCAATACACCGGTCTATGTAAAAAATCAGGTACTGTACGTAGGAAAGAATATAAATTTAGCATCAAATTCAAACCTTTATTTAAGAAACAATTCTCAATTAGTACAAGGTACAACAGGGCTTACTTCAAACACCGGAACAGGAATTATATCGATTTATCAGGAAGGAACTTCTGATAATTTTGATTATAATTATTGGTGCTCTCCCGTTGGGCGCAATATTGCAACTTCTGTCAATAATAATTTTGGAATTACACAACTTTATCAGCCTGCGACTTCAACGGTATCTTCTACTGCTGTGATATTACCTATTGGCAGTTACAATGGATCAGCCAATCCGCTAACTATTGCATCACATTGGATTTATAAATTAATAAATGCAAATAACTATTCGCAGTGGGTACAAGTGGGAAGTACCTCTGCAATTGCACCGGGAGAAGGATTTACAATGAAGGGAACCAGCGGTTCTGACAACACTGACCCGGAAGGAACCGGAATTGTAAATAACCCAGGCATTGGTGCACAAAGATATGATTTTAGAGGAAAACCCAACGATGGAAATATCAGTGTGGCTGTTGGTTCTAATGATGCAGCAACATTAACAGGTAATCCATATCCGTCTGCACTGCATTTAAACGCTTTTCTTTTAGATCCTGCAAATACTTCGGCAACCGGTATCGCTTATTTTTGGCAGCAGGACAAAAATGTTAACTCTCATTTTCTATCTGCTTACAGAGGCGGTTATGCCGCATATTCTCCTATTGATATGCTATCTAACGGCGTTTATGTAGCTGCGACATTTAGATCATACAACGGTGACGGAACGGTAAATAATAATCCTCCAACAGGAACAAGTCCTGTAGTAGCAAGAAAATACCTTCCTATTGGGCAGGGTTTTTTGATAAATGGCACTTCGAACGGTTTCGTAACATTTAAAAATTCTCATCGTGTATTTTACAAAGAAAATAGCGGTTTATCCCAATTCGAAAAACCGGCAAGAAACCTAAGTGCAAAATCAAATGATAATGAAGATGGTCCTCCCGTACCTCCTTCTGCACTCATTTATTTAAAATTAAACACTATAATAAACAAAGAGTTTACAAGACAGCTTGCACTGGCTTTTGTTGCTGATGCAACTGACGGCATCGACAGAGGTGTTGATGCTAAAAATATGGATGATGATCTGCCTAATGATGTGTCATTCTGGATTGAAAATGGAAATTATGTTATTCAAGGCGTTACTTTGGATTTTTCTAAAAAAATTCCACTTTCGGTAAAAGCGGCTACAAGTACCGTTTTTAAATTCTATATATCTGAAACTGCAGATTTCGATGAATCGCAAAATATTTACATCTACGATTCGCTAAATATGTCTTATCACGATATTAAAAATAGCACATACGAAGTCGAAGTCGCTCCCGGAACTTATACGGAACGCTTTAAAATAAGTTTTACCAATGAAACCTTAGGAATAAATGATGAGATAAAAACTGATTTCTTTATTTTTCAGGATAATAAAAACCAGTTCTTAAAAGCGTTGAATCCAAACAATGTAATAGTAAAATCATTTGTGCTCTATGATATTCTTGGAAGAGCAGTAATTTCTAAAGAAAATTTAGGAGTCGAGCAAAATTATACTTTTTCAACTTCGGGAATAAGTTCCGGAATGTACATCGCAACATTCCTTACAGATGAAAATATAAAAATTACCCAAAAAATTATTATCTCAAATTTTATCAAATAGCAATTAGTCTTTAATTACAAGCTATTAGCACAAAAACATTTCAAATCTTCAATTAATTAATATTAGAAATTATGGTAACTACATCTACCCCAAAAAATACTAAAACCATACTGCTGTTACTGTTCTTTTTTATAACAATTCTGGGGAATGCACAAGTTGGTATTGGAACTGTTACACCAAATGCAAGTTCAGTTTTAGATATCGTTTCTACTACTCAGGGTATGCTTACTCCACGTATGACAACTGCTCAAAGAATCGCTATAGTTACACCCACTGAAGGATTGATTGTTTATGATACCGATTTAAAATTATTTTATTACTACAGTGCGGCGGCCTGGGTCGCTATTAATAGCGGCGGAACTTCAAGATTAAATTTTAAGCGTATAAGATCAACTGATAATTTAGCCGTTGTACTTGCCACAGAACTTGCTGCCGGCGGCGGTGCTAAATATGTTTTGACTTCGAATACATTGTATGAAATTAATGGTACAGTCTCTTTTAATTTTCCTATAGACATCAATAATGCCTATATTCAGGGTTTAGATGCCAATGAAGATATTATTTATAAAACATCAGGAATTCTTTTTGACGGAAACACGGGCGGCAGTATTAGAAGTGTTACCATTTTAGCACCGGGCGCAACTGTTTTTAATTTAAATGCCGCAGCCTCTACCTCAACATTCTTACTTAGAGATACTATCATTGCAAATGCAACAAATATTGGAACTATATCAGGTTATGGATTAGTTTTTTTGAGTATTGTTAATTTTTCAGGAAATACAAATGGTATAACCTACAATAATATAGGTCAATTACTATTGAGTAATCAGGCATGGTTTGTCAATAATGCCGGTACATACGAAAAATTTACAGGAACTTTTACTCTGATAGAAAAGCAGGGAGGTTTCTCTAATGTAGGTCCCGGAGCATATGGTCTCGATGTTTCTACTGCCGGTCTTGCCATTAGTGGTGATGCTGTTTTAGAATCTGTAGTTTTTACTGGTGCTACAGCTGCAAATTATGTTAAACCATATGCGCCGGCTGCCACTTACACAGGCTATAATTTTAGTAATTCCTGGACAGTTAGAGCCGCAGGGATTCCGAATGAAGCAGATACAAATGCAACCGGCGATTTTTCTATGGATGCAGAAACAGGCGGTGCTATACCACTTAATATGAGTGCCGGAACTCCAAGTACCAACTTACGAATATATGCAGCATCAATTCCTACTATATCCAGCAATTTATTTCGATTTTCGACTGATGCAACTTATAACAGGTTAAAATATGTTGGTAAAAAGAAAAGAATCTTTCAGGTTTCAGGAGCTGTAAATTTTCAGGTTCCATCAGCAGGGACTTATATTGTTCACTTATATAAAAATGGCGTAGCAGTACCGCAATTTAAATTTTATGGCAGAGGAAATGCTGCAAGTGACATTATCACCCTTCCAATTAATGCCTCCATTGAATTAAATACCAATGATTATGTTGACTTTTATCTTCAGCGTTATAGTGGCAACGACGGCGCCGATGTTCTTGTTTCAAATATGACAATAATTATAAAATAAATTTCCCTAACAAAACGGTTTGAGTCATTAATTAATGTAATGAACATCTCGATAATGCAGACCAAAATGAAAATAGAAAATGGTAAAGAAAATGGAAAACATTACTAAAAAAAGAGGCTTTGGGAAGCCTCTTTTTTAATTTGTGAATATTAATTTTTGATTATTTGTGGGCGTTATTATGGTCTCAATGTATGCGCCAATGTTTGACCTGAGTAAAATTATAAATAAGTAACACTATTTTTAGCGCACTACATTGTTACATTCTTAAGATTAGCTTAATTCTAAAAATATTATAGTCTTTAGATAAAGTATAGCAACGAATTACATATATTTGCTATGTTTAACGATTCTAAATAAACCTTAATGAAAAATCTATATTTAAAAGCAGGCGCTATCCTGTTTGTTGCTATGGCATTCTTTGCCTGCAATAATGATGACAATAATAACAATGAAGAAAAAGTTGTTACCAAAAAAGAAGTTATCGCAAATTATGCAGACATCGTTTATGCTAATTACAAAAAAGCTTATGACGATGCCGTAGCTTTAGAAACTGCAATAAATACTTTTACTGCTACTCCAACAGATGCTAATTTTACTGCGGCAAAAACAGCTTGGAAAACATCAAGAGAAAGTTATGGTACTACCGAAGCATTTCGTTTTGCCAACGGACCAATTGACGGAGACGATAATGGTCCTGAAGGACTGATGAATTCATGGCCGCTGGATGAAAACTTTATTGATTATGTAGAGGGAAGCTCAAATGCGGGAATTATTAACAACACAACAGATTTTCCTACTTTAAGCAAACAACTTTTGGCAGATGAAAATGCGCTTGACGAAGATGAATTAAATGTAAGTGTAGGATATCACGCAATTGAGTTTTTATTATGGGGTCAGGATCTTACTGCGCCATCTGCAAAACTGCCTGGACAAAGACCTTACACAGATTATGTTGTAGGCGGAACAGCTGCTAACCAAAAACGTCGTGGCGATTACCTTAAATTTTGTACCGATTTACTAACTGATAATTTAAGCTATTTAGTAGACCAATGGAAAGTTGGCGGTGTATACAGAACTAAATTCCTTGCTTTGTCTGAAAATGACGCAATTAAAAATATTTATTTAGGAATTACAACTTTAATTTCAGCTGAATTACCAATTGAACGTATGAATACTGCAGTAGAAAATGCAAATCAGGAAGATGAGCATTCTTGTTTCAGTGATAATACACACAGAGATATTGCTCTTAATTTACAAGGAGTTATCAATGTTTATCAAGGAAAATACGGTACAATTGACGGACCTTCTTTAGAAGATTTAGTACAACAGGCTGATGTTGCAACTTATAATGATACAAAAGCATCTTTAGAGTCTTCTACAACAAAAGTTGCTGCAATTTTGATTCCATTTGATTTAGCAATTTCAGGCGGACCAACTTCTACGGAAGGTGCAAAAGTAAAAGTAGCAGTACAGCAATTATTAAATTCCGGAGCGAATTTATTGGCTGGTGCTGTAAAAATTGGCGTTATCGTTAACGGCTAATCTTAACCAGTTCTGATAAAAAATTAAAATAAAAAGTGTTCTTTTGCAGAACACTTTTTCTGTATTATACAATGAAAAATTTAATTGCTTTTTTGCTTATTTCGGTTTGTTTCGGTCTTCAGGGATGCAGTGACAACAGCGATGATTCAGATTCTTATGTTCCTTTAACTGCGGAAGAAGGTGAACAGCTTTCCGGCGGAGAAACAACTGTTTTTAATACCAGTGAAGAAGCTTTCGGTTTTTTTGCGCCTGCACTTACTTTTGAGCAACAATCTGATTTTGGGGTTGGAAATTCTTTTTTTAGACAAAGCTGGGTTTCTGCACCTTCATCTACTACTGCGCGTGATGGTTTAGGACCTTTTTTTAATGCACATTCCTGCTCAAGCTGCCACTTTAAAGACGGCCGCGGAAGACCACCTGCTTTTGATGGAGAAGACAGAGCCGGATTACTTTTGCGATTAAATATTGCCGGACAAGATGCAAACGGAATTGGTTTTCCTGATCCGGTTTACGGAAATCAATTACAAGATCATGCCATTTTAGGACAGTCTGCCGAAGGTCTTTACACCATAAGTTATCAGCCAATAACGGAAACATTTGCTGATGGAACTTCTGTTGTATTGCAAAAACCAATTTATACAATAAACAATTTGGGTTACGGTCCGCTAGCGTCATCTTTGCTAATTTCACCGCGAGTTGCCAATCAGATTATTGGTTTGGGACTTCTTGAAGCTATTTCTGAAAGTACAATATTAGGTTTTGCCGATGAAAATGATGCTAATAAAGATGGAATTTCCGGAAGACCAAATTATGTTTATGATTTTGCTTCAAATTCAATAAAATTGGGACGTTTTGGCTGGAAAGCGAATCAACCCAATATAAAACAACAAGTCTCTTCTGCCCTAATTGGTGATATGGGAATTACTTCAAGCATGTTTCCTAACGAAAGTGGGCCTACGGGACTTGATTTAAGCACAATTCCAAATGGTGGAACTCCAGAAATTACAGATATTAATTTAGACAGAATGGTACTTTATTCCAGCACACTTGCCGTTCCTGCGCGTCGTAATTATACGGATCAAAATGTACTCCAAGGCAAAAAAACATTTGAAACTATTCAATGTACAAGCTGTCATATTCCGAAAATTCAAACCAGTAATACACATCCGATAACAATATTACGCAATCAGACTATTCGTCCGTTTACTGATTTATTATTGCATGATATGGGACAAGGTCTTGCCGATAATTCACCGGATTTTAAAGCCACAGGATCTGAATGGAAAACACCTGCTTTGTGGGGAATCGGACTTATTAAAATTGTAAACGGACATACCAATTTACTGCATGACGGAAGAGCCAGAAATGTTGAAGAAGCAATTTTATGGCATGGCGGAGAAGCACAGAATGCTAAAGAAAAATACAAAAAATTATCCGCAACAGAGCGTGAAAATTTATTGGCTTATATAAATTCTCTTTAATATTAATTATAATTCATAATAAAAAAGGGCTGAAACATTACTTTGTTTTCAGCCCTTTTTTTATTGTCATTTCGTTAGCTCTCGAAACCCGACAGGTTTTAAAAACCTGTCGGGTTTACTATGCGCAAAAACATTCTAAAACACAAACTCTAAAGTGGTGTAAAACGTTCTCGGATCTGATGGAATAATACCCGGACCAGGATATCCTGTTGCTCTGCGGGTAAAATAACTATTGTCTGTAAAATTGGTAATTCCGGCTTCCAGTTTCCAGTTTCTCCATTTATATGAAGCAGAAAAATCAGCTATAAAATACGACGGAATTGGTCCTGCAATTCCTGCCATAATTCCTTGTGTAGTTGCTGGAGAATTGGTTGCATCTGTAAATTGTTCTGATAAATAAGTGATTTGAACACTGGCTAAAAAATTCTTATATCCTACTCTGCTTCCTGATTTTATATTAAAAAGCGGAACAAATTCTACTTTATTGCCTTTAACAAGAGGTGCCTGAGATTTTAAATATTCAGAGTCTGTAATGGCTACGTTTCCAAAAACATTCCATAGAAAATTATCATTATTTTCCATAAAAGTCTTGGCAAGATTCCAGTCAATCATGGTTTCAAAACCATACGTTAAGGCGGTTCCTATATTGTCTCTTAAAATAATTGGAATACCTCCGCTGTTTTCTGTCCAGTATTCACCAATTTTATCATTATAATACAAAGCATAAATACTGGAATCAAAACTAACTTTATCATTAAGCTGTCCTCTAATACCAATATCCGAAGTAAATCCTTTTTCATCTGTAATATCAGGAGAAATATTCTGATTTGCATTCACAGAACGAATATCATTAAAAGTTACTGAACGGTAGTTTTGCGAAATATTTCCATAAAATTCAATACCGCTTTTAGGTTTGTAACTTAACCCAACACCAAATAAAAAGAAATTACGATCCTTGACATTATTCTCCTCTACAACTTTATCTAAAATAACATTTCCGGCTCCGTCAAGATTAATTTTTCGGTAATAACCCTCCGCTTTTGTTCTGATTTTTTCATATCGAAAGCCCGGTGTTATAGAAAAAGCTGATGATATTTTGAATATATTTTCTCCAAAAACAGAAAAATTTAAATTCGGATATACATAATCGGACTGGTTGGCATAATACGGAAATTCATCTGTATGCAAATTAAAATCAGCATCAGTTCCATTGCTTCCGGGTCCTTGTAATCCTGTATTTCTTGCCTGATAATATTTAGCTCCAATTAAAAAAGCGCTTGAATTATCTCTGATATTATATTTTTTTAAATAACGTGCCTCTGCTCCCCAATTGATAAAATCTCCCACAATTAAATCACGTGGCAAGGTAAGATCATCCGGTCTGTCGACGCGGTTATCTCTAAAACCAACCGTTTTTCTGTTGGCGTCAAGTCCAAAAAGTTGTAATGAGAAATCGGCGTCATGCTCAAAATGGTGCTTAAATCGCAGTGCAAATAAATTCCAGTTTACGGCAAACCAGTTTCTGGTTCTGTTACTCTGAGTTGGATCTTCATCAAACATTTTATCGGTCAAACCCCCGGCTTGCTGAGCCAGATAAGTAAAATACGTATAATCAAAATGAATCGATGTGTTTTTGGTAAACTGATAATTTAGATTGGCAAAGTAATTTTTGCTTTCAAAATGAGAATTAGGTCTAAATCCGTCGCCTTGTTTGTAATTGAAAAAAGTATAATAACTGAATTTTCCAACCGTTCCGCTTAAAGATGAAAAGTTGGTATACAAACCATAAGAACCAACCGTATTTCTAGTTAAAAACTCAATAGGTTTTGTACTTGGACTTTTGATTTTAAAATTAACCAATCCGCCAAACTGAGTTCCGTATTGCAAAGAAGCTGCACCGCGAACAATCTGAATTTCTTCGAGAGATTCTGTGGGCGTTGCATAATAACTTTCGGGATATCCCAAAACATCGGCACTAATATCATAACCATTTTGGCGTGTATTAAAATTAGCCGTACGATTAGGATCAAGTCCGCGGCCGCCAATACTTAGCTGCAAACCTCCATCAGAACTTTCGTTTATGGTTAAACCCACAACCTGAGCATAAATTTGTCGGGCATTATTGGCTGCTTTATTGGCTGTAATTTTACTCAGCGAAACGACTTCGGTTTTTTTACCTGCGTAAATCGCGGTTTCATCAATATCTTTTAATTTATTGAGGGCAAAAATTTTATCTTTTTGTTTGTTGATTACAACTTCTGAAAGTGCCGTAACTTTTTCTAAAGTAATCGTAATCTGAGCATCAGAAGTACTTACTGTTTTTTCGATTAAACTAAAGTTTTCTTTATAAAAAACAAGCTCATATTCTCCTTCTTTTTCAACCTCTATAGAAAATTTTCCATCAGATTGGGACATGTCTTTGCTTCCGGTTGTTTTGTTATAGATTTCTACAAGCGATACAGGATTACCGTGATCATCTTGTACAACTCCCGAAATTTTATATTGTGCGTAACTTTGTATCGAAAATAATAAAAATAGGATAAAACTAAAATCCCTTAATTTCATCATTAAAGGGAAGTATCCATGTTTTGTGTTTGAAACTTTCATTTTGTCTGGCTAAATTTATTTTTGGATCAATATAGGGTTTGCCTAATCTTCCGTTAAGAGCAACGTAACTTTCTACTCTTATCTCTGGATCAGAAACGCCTTGTTTTTGGTAATAGTCGTGTAAAAAATGCGCATATTGCAATATAAAATCAGGTTGAAACGACATTTGTTTTTCCTGAAAAGGTGTCAAAAAATGATGATTATGAACCATAAAACCCTGTTTGGTTTTAGCATCTCTAACAAAAAATTCTGTATATCCTGCTTTTTCCATCAGCATAACGCGCCATGAAAATCGAAATCCTTCTTCTGTCCAGAATAATTCTTTTGGATATAATAAATAGCGAAAAGGAAACAGCAGCTGGAAAAACAAAAAGCAGGTAACAATTGCCCATTTAATGCTGTGAATTCCGGCAAAAACTTCTTTTTTTTCTCTTTTATTTTCAAAGAAATCAATTGGTAAACGCAATAATTTACCCAAATGATCAAGACATTTTTTATGAAATGCAGCATCAAAAAACAGCAATGAACTTACAATCATGACGTATGGAAAAATTCCTATTGGAAAAAGAATTTTCGTAAGCACATGAAAAACAACAACCAGAATAAAAGCAAAATTTCTGGTTTTTTTATTTAAAAGTAAAAACGGAATCGTCAGATCATAAATAGCGCCTGTCCAGCTAAAGGCAAAATGTACCCAATTGAGATTTAATAATGGTCCAAAAATGGGCAAATTAGCATTATTGGGCAACCATATTTTTAATGGCATCGCTTTAAAAAGCCAGTCAGAATTAAGTTTGGCGAGTCCGGCATAAAAATAAACGATTCCCAGCAATAACTTTAAAATATCAATATTCCACGAGGGTATTTTTTGAAAAGCTTTTTCCGGTTTTTGATAGGCATCAACAGAAAAATAGGCATTGGCAGGTAAAAAAATCATGATAAAAGATACTACAGAAATAAAGTAGTAATGATTTAAATAGGTGGTTTTATCCATGAATTCTATATAGGTAAAACTCAGAAAAAATACGATTATCGAAATTCTGTATTTATAGCCAATTGCCACAAAAAGAGCAGCCAAACCACAAATAAAAAACAACAGATATGTATAATTACCAAACGGTTTTACCCAGTCAAATCCATAATACGTGAAATGAAACATGGGCTGAATATAGAACTTATCTACCCAGCCATAACTCACAAAACGAATTAAACTGCCTACCATCATAAAACCAAACGCTAGCCTGAAAAAAGCTAGCGTTGAGGCTTCTGAAAATTTATTTAAATATCTTTTCACGCTAAAACTCATGATTAATCACCATCTCCATCTACGTAATCGATGGTCATATTTAAAGCCTGCATCATATTAAGTTTGGTGTATTTTACATTTAATTGTAATACATCATAAGCGTTAATCATAAGTGTATTATTACTTTGTATCTGCTCAGATAAACTATTGTTTAAAGTTCCGCTAATTTGTAGACTGGCAGTATATTGTGCATTGATAACATCACTTAACTTTTTACCGTCTCCGGTTGCATTAACAAAATCTAAAAAGCTTTTTAATCCTTCTCCGGTTGCAGCGCTTCCAAAATGTTTACCATTAAAAAAATCCTGACTTGCCTGAATCCCTGCAAGTAACAATTCTTTTGAAACATTATTTTTATAGTATGCTTCTACTTTAGTTGGAAACAAAACTCCCTCAGACGATAAACCTGCAGGAATTCCTATTTTACCGCTTCGAACATCTTTTTCAAGGTGTTTAACAAATAAATTGGTCATCATGTTTACAGAACCACTCACAGAACTTCCGCTGTTTGCAATAAAAGTGGTTTTATAAGTAGCCCAATCCGTAACGATGGCGTCTGTACTTGTTTTTAATTTTGTAACAAGAGCTGTTAAGTAATTTTTATAATTTGCCGCATTGGCATTGTTTGTATAAAAAGTAACAATTGCTGCATCATCTGCTCCTAAACCATTAATTAAATAGTCAAGTGCCGGTAAACCCTGTTTGTCAAATTGTGATAATAAGGCAAGATTATAAGTTCCGGAAGCGATATTGGCATCAATTCCTGTAGTACTTGTTGGGTATGTGTTGGCGGTCATATTAAAATTGGTTTCTTCTGCTTTACCAATATTATACATCGCCACATATTGATAGGCTTTATAAGCATCTAACCAGGCTGTTCTTACACTTTGAAGATTTGCTACAGTAGCAGTTGTATTAAAAGTAGCTGTGGCGGTAACCAGAATTTGCAGTTTGCTTTGGTAATTAACATAACCTGGAATAATAATATTATCAGCCCAATTGGTCAATAAAGCTTTACGATCATAATTACTTCCTCCGTTATCGTCACCACCGTCATTGCCTGAAGAACAAGCTGCTGCAACGATCAAACCTATAAAACTTAAAACTAAAATTATTTTTTTCATTTTTGAAGAATTTTCACAAAAATACAAAAAGCAAGAGAAGTTATATCTCTTGCCTTGTTTTTATTTAAACTAATTTACCGTAGCTGCCTGAGCAACTGTAAATCCAAATTTTGTTGCAATTTGTGTAGACAAAGCATCCAATTTTGGAGAAAGATTATCGATATCCCATAATCCGTTTGGTCCGCTTACTAAAGTAGCAAGCATTGCATCTACTTCTGTTTTAGAGAAATACGGAGCATTTGTTCCCGGTTTATTGGTATATCTTAATGACATAATAAAACCATAGGTTTCAGACAAAGCGTGAAAAGCTTTAATTCCGCCATCGCCGGCTGCTAATTTAGATTTTCCTTCCTGAAGATAAAATACTGCACGAACCGCAGGAACCAATGCAATTTTTGCTTTGATAATGTCAATTTGAGCATCACGAACTTTGTAATCATTTGCTACAATAGCCGCTCTACCGGTACGAAACGCTAAATCAATATCTCCTTTTAAAGATTTAAAATCAGTATCTGCAGCAACCTGATTGATATAACTGCTCCAGTATTTAAATACATTAGGAGTTACAGTTACATTATCGCCACCGTAAACATATCCGTAAGCTTCATCCCAATTGTGCTCCATTGCCGTATAATTAGTTCCGGTAACAAAAACTTTCTTCGTATTGTCAGCTTTGTTAGTCGCTTCGTCTAATTTGTTTACGCTTAAATAATTGTTGCAAAGCTGATCCAGCAAACTTGCACCCATCATTCCTTTTAACAAAACCTGTTGTGGCTCTAAACCGTTTGCAGCATACAAACGTTTTGTAGTTCCGTCAAGGTAAATACCTGCAACTTCGGGAGCTGCTGCAGCACCTTTAGAAGCCATGTTTCCGTTATCAAATTGTGTTTCAAAAAAAGCACGAACACTCACTTGTTCAGCAGTTGTTCCGCCGCCTAATAATAATGTAAAATAATCTTTAGAACCCGCTGTTTTGTCTCTTAATTGTTTTCCGGACGCATTTAAGCCTGCTCCTGCAAAACGATTGTTTGTATTGGCAAACATATCAGATAAAATGTTATCATCTAATACCGTTCCCGCAGTAGCACTGGTTTTATAAAGGTTTCCCATTTCATCCAGCATGGTTAATCTGGCTGTTTGTCCTGAAAAATCAATTGTTGTTGCAGCGTTTCTGTCAAATACATAAGTAGCAGGTACTGTATAGTTAAAAGTTTCTTCCGGCGTATTGTTATCATCATTTGAACATGATGCAAAACCCAACACTAAAATTGGCAAAGCAGATAATGTTATTCTTCTTAAATTCATCTTTTTTCTGATTTATTTAGATTCAATTAAAATAATTGTTCATGCAAATATAAAATCAAAAAAAACTGTGAACCAAATAAAATCGGTACTTTTTTATCAAAAAAAGATTACTAAAAAAATATTAAAATATTTGTAGGTTTTTTCTAAAAAATTCAAAATTAATTCAAAATTGAAGTATAACTTGCCAAAATATTTTGCCTGTTTTTAACTCAAGTATTTTAGTAACAAATTGAATTACAAAACAATATAAGCTTTCTTTTTAAAGTGAAGCCATTTATAGATTTTCCCGGCATCAAAAAAATATTCAGTTTTTCTTCAAAATTCTATCGTAAATTGCAGCATGAAAATTTTAATTATCGAAGATGAGCGCGAAATCGCTCAAAACATTAAAAATTACTTTAAAACCAACGGTATTCAATGTGAAACTGCCGAAAACTACAAATTGGCTTTAAACAAAATTGACAGTTATGATTATGACTGCATTTTGCTGGATCTTATGTTGCCGGATGGTGATGGCTTTGATATATTAAGAGAACTTAAAAATAAAAATAAAACCGAAGGCGTAATTGTTATTTCTGCCAAAGAAACACTGGAAACCCGTATTGAAGGCTTTAATCTTGGCGCAGATGATTATCTTACCAAACCTTTTCATTTAGCAGAACTTTTAGTGAGAATGCAGGCATTAATTCGCCGCAAGAATTTTAAAGGCAATAACAGTATTATTTTTAACGAAATTGTAATTGAAATTTTCTCTAAAACGGTTACGGTAAACGATCAAAAATTAGATATTACCAAAAAAGAATTAGATTTATTATTATTTTTAATTGGTAATGAGGATAAAGTTTTATCTAAAGCTGCGATTGCCGAACATCTTTCGGGAGATATGGCAGATATGCTGGACAATCACGATTTTATATATGCACATATCAAGAATTTGAAAAAGAAACTGAGTCAGGCGGGCGGCGGCGATTATATTAAAACGGTGTATGGTTTGGGATACAAATGGGAAAATGAATAAAAAAAAATTACTTCATAAAACAACCAGAAGCTTTCTTGTTTTTGCGGTTATCATTCTCTTGATTTCTGCTCCTGTTTTTTATTATATCAGCCAATGGCTTTATATTTATGAAACGGAAGAAGTTTTACTCATGCACAAAGGCGAATTTGTAAAAGAAAGCCATAAAAATTTTACGCCCGCAGATATTGCTGCCTGGAACAAATACAATCGCGACGTGATGATTGTTCCTGATATCGGCATTACCAAAGATTCTATTATTGGTAAAATGATGTTTGATGCGACCGCCGGCGAAGAAGAACCTTTTTATCTTATTTATGCTCCCGTAGAAATAAATGGCAAAAGATATACGTATACCGAAAAAATTAATCTGCTGGAAATGGAAGGAATGGTTTTTAGTGTAGCCGCTATGTTTTTCTTCATTATTATAATATTGCTTACCGGCGTTATCTGGTTGTCTAAAACTACTTCAGAAAAATTATGGAAACCATTTTATAACACCCTCAATCAGATTCATGATTTTGAAATTGATAAAAACAAACCGCCTCATTTTATTGCTACGGATATTGACGAATTTGACCGTTTGAATAAAAGTCTGGAACAGCTTATTGAAAAAAATACCGCTATTTATAAAAGTCAAAGGGAATTTGTCGAAAATGCCGCGCATGAACTTCAAACGCCGCTGGCTTTATTTCAAACAAAAATAGATACATTATCGCAGCTTGAACTCAATAAAGAACAATCTAATCTTGTGGGTTCTTTAAGTAAAGATGTTTCAAGACTAAACCGACTTAATAAAAATTTGCTGCTGCTTTCTAAAATTGATAATGAAATTTATCTTGAAAAAAGTGACGTTTCCATTAATGAGTATTTAAAAAAACATCTTGACTTTTTTACTGAACAGGCTTCGTCAAAAAATTTAACCGTAATAACAGAATTTACGGCAGATTTGAAAATAAACAGTAATCCTGCTTTAACAGAAGTATTAATCAATAATTTGTTTTTGAATGCGATTCGCCACAACGAAAAAAATGGCAAAATCATTATTACCACGCTCGAAAATGAATTATTATTTTTGAATACAGGACAAAAAACACCGCTTATTATGGACAAGCTTTTTAATCGTTTTTCTAAAAGTGGTCCTTCATCACAAGGAAACGGACTTGGTTTGGCGATTGTAAAGAAAATTGCAGAACTCAATAAATGGGAAATCGACTATTCTTTTTACAACGATTTGCACAGTTTTAGCATCAAGTTTTAAAAATTCAGACTTCCTACAGAATCCATTTTAAACTTTGTATTGCATTTTATTTATTATAAAAACCAATACAATGAAATTAAAAATGATTCTAATGCTTTCATTTCTAACAATGAGAGCTTTCATTATAACAGCACAAAACCATTCGACAGCAGTTTCCGGACTTGTAAAAGATAAAAACACAAAACAGCCGGTTTCTTATGCCAATGTTGTTTTAAAATTGGCGGCAAATCAAAAATTTATTTCAGGAACAGTTACTAATGAAGAAGGACGTTTTACGCTTCCTAATACCGCTTCTGGAAACTATTTGCTGGAAATCACTTCTATAGGTTATAAAACAAAATCGCAAAAAGTATTTGTTGGTACATTATCTGAATATCTTGATCTTAATACGATTGATATTGATGAAGATATTAATGCATTATCTGAAGTTGTAATAAATTCAAAAGCCACGGAAGCAAGTTCAAAAATGGACAAAAAAGTATTTTCTGTAGCAGATAATATTACGCAAAGCGGCGGATCTGTTTTACAATCGATGCAAAGTCTTCCGGGCGTTACCATAAACGACGGAAAAGTGCAGTTAAGAGGAAATGATAAAGTCATGATTTTAATTGATGGAAAACAAACGGCTTTAACCGGGTTTGGAAATCAATCCGGTTTGGATAATATTCCGGCTTCTGCCATCGAAAAAATTGAAATTATCAACAATCCTTCTGCCAAATTTGATGCGAACGGAAATGCGGGCATCATCAATATTATTTACAAAAAAAACAAGCAGGAAGGACTTAACGGAAAGGTGGGAATCAGTTCCGGATATGGCGCGCTTTGGCAACGAAAATCAAACCTGCCAACAATACGTCCGCAATACGAAGTAACGCCAAAAATGAATCCTTCGTTTTCATTAAACTATCGCAAAAATAAAGTAAACACTTATCTGCAAGCAGATTATCTCTACACAGAAACGCTTAATAAAAATGAGTTTGTAACACGAACTTACGATGACGGAACGATTATAAACCAACAAACGGTACGCAATCGAAATACGCATTTTACAACGCTTAAAACCGGAATAGACTGGAATTATAACGAGCATAATACATTTGCTTTTTCGGGACTTTTTGGAAGTGAAAAAATTCTTGACAACGGCGATGAACCGTTTTTTAATCACGATTATTCGCAGCGTTTGCGTCTTTGGCAATTTCTTGAAGATGAACTTAAAACAACCGTTATGGCAAGCGCATCTTACGAACACAAGTTTAAAGAAGCAGGTCATAAATTAAATGCCGGAATTAATTATACGTATCACCGCGAAGACGAAAAATATTTCTTTACCAATATTTTGCCTTCTTTTACAGGAAAAGATGCCTTTAAATTACTTTCAGACGAAAAAGTGGTTGATGTTAATTTTGATTATGTCGAACCTTTAAAATACGGTCGTTTTGAAGCCGGTTTCAAATTTAGAAACAGAGAAATTCCAACCAACATGCAGTTTTTTCCCGGACAAAACTCTCCTATTGATGCCAATGCCGGCGGTTGGGCAAATTATAAAGAAATTATTCCTGCCTTATATTCTAATTATATCTACGAAACCAATAAAATCGAAGCAGAACTTGGACTTCGTTATGAATATGTAAAATTGCAATATGACGTAAACCCAAATCATCCTACCTATAAAAGTAATGGTTATCATTATACAGAACCTTTTCCGAGTGTTCGTTTTGGATATAAAATAGACGATCAGAATAAATTAACGGCTTTTTACAACCGCAGAGTCGACAGACCAAGCGAAGTCGATATTCGTATTTTTCCTAAATATGACGATGCCGAAATTATTAAAGTAGGAAATCCAGCGCTTCATCCTCAATTTACCACCGCTTTTGAAGTTGGTTATAAAAGGAATCTCGTAAAAGGATATTTTACTTCGTCAATATATTACAGAGTAGTTAACGGAACTATAACCCGTATCGCGACAACAGTTCCGGGAAGTACGCTTATTTATAACGTATTTCAAAATGCAGATGAAAGCAGTTCTTTCGGGATTGAAGCTGTTTATTCTAAAGAAGTTACGTCATGGTATTCATTTAATATAAACGGAAACCTGTATAAAAATACCATAGATGCTTTTACAGTGACCAATTTATATCCTGTACCAAGCACTTATTATGGTGAAAGTCAGGAAATAGTATCAGGAAACCTGAAACTAAACAATAGTTTACAATTAGACAAAAGTCTAAAAACACAGGTTTCAGTAATTTATCTGGCTCCGGACATTATTCCGCAGGGAAAAATCGATTCCAGATTTTCTGTTGATTTAGGGTTAAAAAAGACCGTTCAGAAAGGAAGAGGAGAAGTTTTTTTAAACGCTACAGACATCTTTAATACACTTGTAATACAAAAAGAAATTCAGGGTTCAGACTTTGCCTACCACAGCAAAGATTATTATGAAACACAGGTAATTAGATTTGGTTACAGCTACAAATTTTAATTTCATAATTAAAACCAAAATTCAGTTTTAATTCAGAATTGCATTGTAAAATTTGCCCCACAATATTATGCAATTATGAGTATATTATCACCTAGATTCGGCAGATATTCGCTGTTGTTTCATTTTATGATCTGGTTTTTAATCCTGTCACAAATTTTACGATTCTCTTTTTTTGTCTGGCAATATGACGAAGTTTCCTGGAACATTTTTGATGTATTAAAAACGCTGTTTACCGGCTTATTTTTTGATATCGGAACGATTTCTTTTATTTCTTTATCAGGAATAATCTATTATACTTTAATGCCCAACAGATGGATAGGTTCTTTGGTTGATAAAATATTTGTTTCCTTTTTTACCGCATTAACAACCTTTATATTAGTCTTTACTTTTTTTGCCGAATTAACGTTTTGGGATGAATTTAAAACCCGATTCAACTTTATCGCCGTCGATTATTTAATTTATACACATGAAGTTGTCGCTAATATTGAGCAATCTTATCCGTTGCCAATATTAGTTGGAGGCGTGTTATTGCTAACGGCTGTTTTTCTTTTTATTTTTTATAAGAAGAATGCTTTCGCCGATACTTTTATTTACGAAGCTTCTGTAAAAACAAGACTCTTTATATTGTCCGGTTTTGCTGCGATCGCATTATTTTTTTGCTTTTTTATTTCTAATTATCAGGCAGAATGGTCTTCGAACCGTTATAATTCTGAAATTTCAAAATCAGGAATTTATTCGTTTTTTGCTGCTTTTAGAAACAATCAGATGAAATATGTCGATTTTTATACGTCGATTGATAACAACAAGGCTTTCGGAATTATTAAAAATAAATTAGCCGATTCTAACTCCAAATTCGATTCTAAAGGATATTCTATTCACAGAACTATTACGGACAGTACGACCTCTCTGGAAAATAAAAATGTTGTATTTATTCTTGTAGAAAGCCTTAGCGGAAGTTTTTTGAAGGAGTTTGGAAACCAGGAAAACATAACGCCTTTTATGGACAGTCTGGCTCAGAAAAGTGTTTTCTTTAATGATCTTTATGCAACAGGCACAAGAACTGTTCGCGGAATGGAAGCTGTTACGCTCTGCATCCCGCCAACTCCCGGACAATCGATTGTAAAACGACCTGAAAATCAAAATCTTTATACGGTTTGCAGCGTTTTTAAATCGAGAAATTATGATTGCAATTTCTTTTACGGCGGCGACGGTTATTTTGATAATATGAACGCGTATTTTGGTGGAAATGGCTTTACTATTTATGACCGCGGACGTGGAAGTGTTTTAAGCGATGCCATTAAAACAATCCGAAATAATATAAATGACAACGAAGTAACGTTTGAAAATGCGTGGGGAATTTGTGATGAGGATATTTTTAATAAAATGCTTAAAGTTGCCGATGCACAATACAAAGACAAAAAGCCTTTTTTTAATTTTGTAATGACAACTTCAAACCACAGACCTTATACATATCCTGAAGGAAAAATTGATATTCCGTCAGGAACAAGCCGTCAGGGTGCTGTAAAATACACTGATTTTGCCTTAAAACAATTGTTTAAAAAAGCAGGTAAAAAACCGTGGTTTAAAAACACTATATTTGTCATCATTGCAGATCATTGCGCAAGCAGTGCAGGGAAAGACGAAATTGATGTTGCCAATTATCATATTCCCGCCTTTATTGTAAACTTACCACAGCAATACAATCAAAAAATTTCCAAACAATGTTCCCAAATTGATCTTTGGCCAACGCTATTCTCCATTTTTAACTGGAATTACGAATCTGATTTTTTTGGAAAAAACGTCTTAGATCCAAAATTTGAAGAACGTGCCCTTATGGGAACGTATCGTAAGCTTGTGTTGATGAAAAAAGAAAAAGTGATGATTCTTTCCGATCAAAAAAAGCAGGCATTTTATACCTGGAATAAACAAGATAACAGCTTAAAATCGATACCAATGAATCAATCATTTCTCGAAGAAACGATTTCGTGGTATCAAACTGCTGATTATCTATTTACAAATAAACTTTTACAATAAGTAATGACATACATTCATTTTATTATAAATCCTATTTCAGGAAACGGCAAACATAATTTGGCTGCTTCCTATATTCTTCAGCATTTTCCTGTTGGAGAATATAAAATTGCAGTAGATTATACAAATCATAAATCGCATGCTGTTGAATTAACCAAAGCTGCCGTAAAACAAAATCCTGACTATATTGTGGCGTGTGGCGGAGACGGAACTATTAATGAAGTTGCATCCTGTTTGGTAAATACGTCAATTATTTTAGGAATAATTCCCGTAGGATCAGGAAATGGTCTTGCATCAAATTTAAATATTCCAAGAGATTTTAAAAAAGCAATTGACATTATCAAGAATGGAAAAACAACTTTTATGGATGTCGGGAAAATAAACGAGTTTTATTTTTTTAGCAATATGGGAATTGGAATTGATGCTTTAATTATAAAAAAATACGAACGTTCCGGCAACAGAACTTTATCTTCTTATGTAAAAGCGGCACTTTCTTCAAGTTTTCAATACAAAGCCAAGTCGGCTATTGTTTGTTTTCAGGATCAAAAAATAGAGATTAATCCGTTTATGCTGTTTATTTCAAATTCAAACGAAATGGGTTATAATATGAGTTTAACACCAAAAGCAAGCCTTAAAGATGGTGTTTTGGATATGGTGATAATTCCCGAATTGTCTTTTATCGAAAAACTGCTATTAGGATTTAATGTGCTTCGAAATACAATTGAAAAATTCAAAAAAGCAAAGCATTATTTAGTAAAAGAGGTAAACATTGAAATGCCTTCAAAAATATTTATTGATGCCCAGATTGATGGTGAACAGCGCAATTTAAAAAGCAATATTATAAACGTTGGCATACTCTCAAATGGTTTACAAGTATTGGTTTAAAACACGAATTGCACAAATTTTCACGAATTAGTTGGTGAAATTAATTATTTCACAAACTAGGCTAAACATTCAAAAAAAGGAATTTTTTGTTTGATGCATCTTTATTTTGCTGCCAATATTTAAATCTTAACGGATTATCTCTTTTGGTAATACTTTGAAACCTTTCTGTCAATAATTTTTTGCTGCCAACATTTAATCCTAATGGATTAGAACTTAAACAGAAAATTAATATCTTTAGAATTGATAGCAATAAAAATAGTTGTTTTAGAAAGCTTTAAATAAATTGTTTCATCCTGCAATACTTTGTAAATGAGAAAAATCAGCATCCTTGCACTCTTACTAATGATATCTTTTAATGCTGTAGCGCAAAACATAAAGGTAAATGACAGTATAAAATTGGATACTGTTCAAAATATCAAATTCAACTACAAGCAGCTAATTATTCCGGCAGTTCTTATTGGTTACGGATTTTGGGGAATGGAAAGCGGTCAGATTAAAAGTTTTAATTCGCAGATTCGTGATGAATTTACAGAAGATATTGATCGTAAAGTTTCTATTGATGATTTCTCCAGATATGTTCCGGCAGTTTCTGTTTATGCGTTGAATGCTTTTGGTGTAAAAGGCAAAAATAATATGCGGGATCGTTCCGTAATATTAGGAACATCGGTTATATTGACAACCACTGCGGTTTTTGCATTAAAATCCATAACTAATGTCGAAAGACCGGACGAAACTTCTAACAACTCTTTTCCATCGGGACATACCGCGATTGCTTTTGCCGGTGCCGAATTTTTATATCAGGAATATAAAGACCAATCAATATGGTATGGCGTTGCGGGTTATGCCGTTGCCGCCGGAACGGGAATCTTCAGACTGTACAATAACAGACACTGGCTTACTGATGTTGCGGCCGGAGCCGGAATTGGAATTTTGTGTACAAAAGCAGCTTATTGGATGAATCCTTACTTAACACGAAAATTGTTTGGAAAAAAAGAAAACAAATCTACCTCTTTTATAATGCCGGCTTATGACGGAAAAAGTTTTACGATTAATTATATAAAAAGTTTTTAGCCGTTGTTAAAAATTCAGAATTAAATCAAAATTGCCCATTTATATTTACTGATTCCAAAACAGTTAAAAAAGATAAAAGTGAGCAAAACAAAACTGCATGAAATGCGCATACAAAAGCAAATACTGCAAGAAGAAATGGCAAACTTAGTGGGCATGAAACAAGCGACATATAGCAGGAAAGAGCGCGGAATTTCAAAAATAACAATGGAGGAATGGGAAATAATGTCTAAAATTCTCCAAGTTGAAATAACAGCTATTTATCAGGATTTTTCAAGAAAAAATCAAATGGTAAGTAACTTAAAAAGTCCTCATTTAGATATTCCAAATTATATACTTGAAGAAATCGACTTTCTAAAAAGAGAAAATTTAGAACTTAAAGAGGAAATAATACTGCTAAAAGAAAAATTGAAAGGTATTATAAAATTAATCTAATCTACTGTTGCAAATAAACCTGTTTTTCCTGCTTCGTAATTAAGTCTAATGATAAAAACTACAACCTCAGCTAATCTATATTTACTGAGGTTTTTTTTAATTGGATCAAGTTGTACCTGCTATTGTGTATAAGGAGGTAATGTTGATATCAGAGCATTTCAATAAAAAAAATAAAAAGTCAGAAATTGAAAAATAAAACAAATTTCAATCTTATATTTAGGTTATAATTCACGAATAACAACCATGGAAAAGTTAGCGTTCTCCTATTACCTTAATCAAGATGTAATTTTTTTGGCGAAAGATCTTTTGGGTAAAGTACTTTACACGCAAATCGACGGAGAAATTACGGCAGGAATAATTGTAGAAACCGAGGCTTATTTTGGTGTTCAGGATAAAGCTTCGCATGCATACGGCGGGCGACGCACTAACCGAACCGAAACATTATATAACCAGGGCGGTATTTCGTATGTTTATTTATGCTACGGAATTCACAATCTATTTAATATCGTAAGTTCTGTTGAAGGTGAACCACACGCCGTTTTGATACGAGCAATTGAACCTTTAGTAGGAAAAGATATTATGGAATTCAGGCGCAATATGTCTGCAACAAAACCCGCAATTTCGTCCGGTCCGGGTTCTGCGGCAAAAGCTTTGGGAATAGATCGTTCTTTTAATGAAAAAGATTTAACCGGAGAAGAAATCTGGGTCGAAGATCATGGCATCAAATATCCCGAAGATGCTATTGTCGCATTGCCACGTGTAGGTGTTGCATACGCTCAGGAAGATGCGCTCTTGCCTTGGCGCTTTTTTGTTAAAGACAATAAATATGTGAGCAAACCAAATAAGATTTAAATACTCAAAATCTATGTTTCTATGTGTTAGAATTCACTAAGAAGAGCGGGTTACAAAGTGACAATTCACAATTCACAATTCACAATTCACAATTCACAATTCACAATTCACAATTAATAATTAAAAAAAAATGTTAACCGATTATATAACAAAAGACTTAAAGGTTCTTTTTTGTGGAATTAATCCCGGCTTGAAATCTGCTTTTGACGGACATCATTTTTCCGGAAGAAGCAATCGGTTTTGGAAGGTTTTGAATCAGTCCGGTTTTACACCTCAGCAAATCGAACCTGAAAATGACTTTACTATTCTCGATTTTGGTTATGGTTTAACTACCGCGGTTGCAAGACCAACAGTTCGCGCAGATGAACTTTCTAAAGATGAATTTAAAGATTCGATTGACATTTTTAAAAATAAAATAAAGCAGTATCAACCTCAATATATTGCTTTTCTTGGGAAGGCTGCTTACGTAGCATTTTCAGGTAAAAAACAAATTTTATGGGGATTACAATCCGAAGATTTTTGTGGTGCCAAAGTCTGGATTCTGCCTAATCCCAGTGGTTTAAACCGCGGATTTCCTATTGCAGATCTTGTTACTCATTATGCTGAATTATATCAGGTTATTTCAAAAATATAAGCAATCGCATAACTTTCTGCGCGATAAGGTTCTTCGTGATACGGATGATCTCCTGACCCAACAAAAAGATAGTCTTTACTACTTTCAGGTACGGAGAAAAGCCTGCTATGTCTTGAAAGTGAAAAAGTTTTCATCTTATTCGTTTATAAAATTTTTATGTTATAGTTTGTAAACGTTATTAAATCTTCTAATTATAACGGTAAAATCAATCAAAGCTAAAGAATTGAAAAATAAATAGGAAGTTTTATTGTGTTTATGTTTAGATATAGTAGTCTTGCAGACCTTTAAATCATGCAAAATCATGTCTAAACTTCTTTCTAAAACTACACAATGTTGTTATTATATAATAAATGAAAAAAATTATATAAACTTTAAATACCCTTCATTATTACTTTTGGAGTGTACTAAAAATTAAGCGAATAAGATACTATTCAATTAAACTAAGCACAGGAACACCCCAAAAACTTTTATAAATCTTTATAAATTCAAATACTGATGGTTTACTTAAATACTGATTTAATGCGATTTTTAGATGCACAAAATAAACTTTATCTTACTGCGTTTTCAGAAATTAAAAAAGGCAAAAAGCAAACACATTGGATGTGGTTTATTTTTCCGCAAATAAAAGGACTTGGTACGAGTAGTATTGCAAATTATTATGCCATAAATGATCTTAAAGAAGCAAGTGATTTTTTACAGCATCCTGTTTTGGCAAAACATCTTATAGAAATCTCAAAGCTTTTACTGACTTTCAAAAGAAAATCAATCGAATCTATTTTAGGCGATTTAGATGCCCGCAAACTACGTTCATCAATGAGCCTTTTTGCTCAAGTTGAAAATGCCGATCCGGTATTTAAAGAACTCTTGGATACCTTTTTTGCCGGTGAAGTAGATATGCAAACTTTATTGTTAATTAATTCTACTACTAAACTTGCTGTGGCGTAAAAACTATATTAAAATAGAAATTTTCAAATTAATCACAGTAATTTAAGAATATACTTACACTACAAATAACCTCTTTTTCATTTTTTTTGCTTTTAAATTTTATACTGATTAGTAACGCTGTAAGGCAAAGTATAACAGATTACTTACCAATAAATCGACCTTGTTAAAAACTTTCTGACATAAAATTCTTTAATAATTTGTTAAATTAACAACTAATTAATATTATTGTTAAAATTTTCCCAACAAGTAAAAATGAAAAAAATCCCTTTGTATGCTGCTGTTTTAGCAGTAGTGTTAAGCGTTATTGCAATATATTTTGCAAAATCCAGTTCAGAATTAGTCTATGTAGACGTTAATAAACTAATTACAGGTTATAACAAAACAAAAATTGTTAAGGCAGAATTTGATAAAAAAGCTACTTTGATGAAAGCTAATGTTGATTCCTTAGTTAGTAATTGGCAAAACGAATTAAAAAACTACGAAAGAGAAAGAGGTAGTTTATCTCCAAAAGAATTAAAACTGAAACAAGAGTTGTTGTCAAACAAGCAACAGCAAATAAATGGTTATCAGGAAGCTATCCAGAAAAAAATTGAGGAAGAAGACAAAAAAGTAACGCAAACCGTAATTAATGATATTAACGATTATATCAAAGAATACGGAAAAGATCATAACTACAAAATCATATTTGGCGCAAGCGGTGGAGGAAACATCATGTATGCTGATGAATCTACTGACTTAACTGAAGAAGTATTAAAAGGCCTTAATGCTGAATATGATAAAAAATAAACTTTTACCATTTATCTTATTATTATTTATTTCCTCTTGTACCAAAACTTTTGATACACAAGAGGAAATGAGTAATTATATACAAAATGAAGACAACGGATACCACTATAAAAAAACCGTTGCCGATGTTGATTATGTTTTACAATACCGACCAACGGATTTATTAGTAAAACAGGAATTAGGTGATGATATCAATCCGGATAAAGTCGAAAAATTCAGAAAGCATTACAGTCAATACCTGTATTTTAATCTGTCAATGTCAAAAAACAATCAGGAATTATTAAATGGTGTTGCCCAGGATCAGGCTAAATTTGGAAAAATGGTCAATGAATTAGCTTTTGGCATGGAAGAAAAACTTCATGTTTATTCTCCAACAAAAGACACATTAGCCCTTGCCGATTTTGTTTATCCCAGAATGTATGGTATGAGTAATTCTACCTCTATTATGGTTGTATATCCTCGAGACCCAAAATATATGAATCAAAAGTACCTAAATTTTGTTATTGAAGATTTAGGACTCCAAACAGGAGATATCAAATTTAAAATAGATACCAAAGCCTTAACAAACGAACCACAACTAAGTTTCTAAAAACCAACTTATTACCATGACCAAATACCACAAGCGCCATCGTATTATTGCCACTTTTTTCTTATTGATTTTTTTTCCAACTATTTTTCCAAGCGATTTATTTGCTTCGAATAATGGACCTGTTGCTCCAGAAGCAACTAGTTTTGAGCCTGTCGACTCCACGGATATGGTTAACTTAGCAACCGGAGACATGTCTTATGTTTTGCCTTTGCTGAATGTGCCTAGTCCCGAGGGAGGATATCCTTTGTCTTTATCATATCATGCAGGTATTGCAATGGATCAGGAAGCTTCATGGGTAGGTCTTGGATGGACATTAAATCCAGGTGCAATAAACAGATCGGTTAAAGGAGTGCCAGATGATTGGGATAAAACCAGATTATCTGAATTATTATATGATCAGGGAGAGTCATTAGATTATTATAATTTTTCTATAGGTGGTACATTACCAAATGGTGTAACAATTGGTATGAGTAGATCCTGGGGAGCACATAAAGCTTGGGGAGGTGTAGTAGGTTATGGTGGAATGACTGCTAATTTTGATACAGATGGTAATTTTGAAATGGGAATGGGCGTAAATGCCGGTCCATTTAGCTTGAATATGAACAGTAATGGGGGCGCTAGCGTAGGTATATCTTACGGTTTATCATCAAATTCCGGAGGAGCTTCTTTGCAAGGTTCTTTAAGTTATGATTTAAATTCTAAATCCTTATCTACAAATATTAAAGGAAATGCGGTAGGAATTTCACTCAGTTCTGACTTAAAAAGAACGTCGGTATCTTATAATGGTTCATCGATGACAAGTTTAAGTTCATCAGCATCACAAGGAGACTATTATCAAAAAACTTCTACCAATGGTTTTAACATAAATCTTAATGGTTTTTTCTGGGTTGGATACCAACATACTAATGTTAAATATTCTCTGTTTAAACTTACACCAAATTACATTTCGGGGACTCTAAATATTTTTGATTCAAAAAATGAATCATCTTATGTTCAAGACAACAGGAGTTATATGGATGTTAGGTCGCATCTAGTAATTGATAAAAATAAACGTACGGATTATCCAATTGCAAATTATCCTTTAACATTCGTAAATGTTGTTTTACCAAATTATGACAATTATTCTGTAAGTGCACAAGGAATTTTTGCATCATTCTCACCTAAAATTCAAGATGAATTATTACTATATGGAAAAGGCAGCGAAGTTAAAGCACCGGATCTGGTAACAAAAACAACTCAATTTGAAGATGAATTATTTTTAACTAAACCTGTTGAAGCAACTGACGCAACCTATAAATTAAATAATAAATTTTTCTTTAATCTTGACAATGTAAATTCTTCATTTCTAAGAACCCAAACTGGTGATTTTAAACCATTAAACATACCCGACATTGAATCAGGTGAAAATACAAGAGATGGTAAACTTGTTAACACCATACTTACTGATACCGATAATACTTTTTCATCGCCATACAATAAAGATGGATTATTGACAAAAACGGGAAACAGAAAGCGTGACGGCAGTTTTATTGAAGCTTTTACAAATAAAGAGATTACTGAAGGAAATACCAATGGAATGTTTTTTGAAGTATCCGGATATAATAGACAAGCTTATAAAAATATTGCCGAGAATGGTATCGGAGCTTACAGAGTAACAACAATAGATGGAAAAACATATCATTTTTCTCTCCCTGTTTATAACTATGAGGAAGTTTATAAAAATTATTCTAATAATCTAAATGAAAATGATAAATTTTTAGAAACAGTTAAAACAAAACCATACGCAACGCATTGGTTATTAACCGCTATTACAGGTCCGGATTATGTTGACGTTAACAATAATAATACACCCGACGAAAGTGACTATGGTTACTGGGTACAATTTGAATACGGAAAATGGTCTGATGGTTATGGATGGAAAACACCAAAAACGGGTGCAAAAACATACAATGAGAAGTACTTATATTTTTGGGGACGAAAAGAAATTTATTATCTGGATAAAGTTAAAACAAGAACTCATACTGCTCTTTTTGTAAAATCTGTTAGAAATGATGATAAGAGTACTCCTTTACAATATAAAAATGGACAATACGCATCTGGTCCAATGCCCGCGAATATCACGCAAGCATTTTCTAATAAGCTAAAAAAACCTATCGAGGTTGGAAGCTATTATGATGAAAAGCCAACAAATACCTATACATTAAAAAACTATAGTCAGCAAAATTACAGGCAGCAAACCTATAAGTATGTAGATCTTCCTGAAAATTTAAGCTTAAAATTAGATAAAATAATTTTAGTTAAAAATAGCGATCAGCTTAATGTCGCTAAAAATTTGGGTACCGGAACAAATCGAAAAACAGGTTACACTTATTTTGATTATGGAATGCAGGCCATTGCTATTCTTGATGGTTTACCGGACGCAAATGCACGAAAAAATCCTTATAATGTAATTAAATCGGATATCAATACAGATCAAAATATTCTGGACAAAGATGATATTGCCGCATTTAATATTACTAAAGGATTTAATATAGAATCTAAGGCACAAAAAGTAATTAATTTAGGATATGACTATTCGCTGGGAACAAGTTTACCAAATGCCAGTTCAGGAAGATTAGCCTTAAGAAATTTAGAAATTAATGGAAAAGGCAATAATAAAATTATACCTCCGTATAGATTTAATTATTCAAAAAGTACGACACCATATAACTTTAACGGTTCTGATGTTTGGGGATATGTCAAGGATCAACCTGATGCCTGGAGTTTAAATGAAATAATAACACCAATTGGAACAAAGATCAAGGTAGAATATGAATCTGATTCTTTTGGAAAAATGGCTGCATATCACACTGAAAATATAAAAGAATCAAGCCCTTTTTATGTTGGACCAAAAAACAATGTATATATACCTGTAAAATATACAATCCTAAATAACACGGTAACTTTAAACACTAACGATCCGAATTTCTTTTATAATGATAATTTGAGCAATATTTTTAGTTTAAATTCTGAAATAAAACTGAATTTTAGTTTTTTACAACTTACTAATAACCGCTATAAACTAAAATCAAATGATTATAGTACTTATTATACCGTAATAGGGATTGATGATGCCAATAAAAAACTGACTTTAAGAACCAATGAAAATACCAATTTAACTTTACACTCTTCCTTCTTTGAGGGGCCATTTTGTTATACTGATCCGGCAAATACTCCTGGTAGTGGAGTTGGGTATATTCCTTCTATAACAAATCAAAATGAGTATGCTTATAGTTTTAAAGTAGTTGCTAATTATAATGTTATAACCGGTCAATATGGTAGAACCGGTAAAAAAGGCGGTGGAATAAGGGTTCACAAAATTGCAACATCTAATTTTGATAATTCTAATGAAATGGCGGTTGAGTATGATTATATGAATCCTTATACCAATTACGTTTCGGGAGTAACATCTTTTGAACCTACTGATGACTCCAAAGAAATTGATAATATTCAAGCTGTTGAAGAAATTCCTTCACCAGAAGTTTTATATGAATATGTAACTACTTCCATAAAAAATAGTTCGCAGGTATACAGTAAATCTATTTATAATTTCAAAGTTATGGATGACATAACTTTTAGTGATCCTAATTTGGGAGAATTTGAATATAAATTTGGAAATCAATTTAATATCAAATTTTTTGGAGGAACAAACAGAAGAGATAATTTATCAGACTGGTCATACAAAAGGTATCATTCTGATAAAATAATCATGTATGATCAATTTTCTAATATTGGAAGTTTAATATCATTAAAAAATTATAATGGTAAAGATCAGCTTATATCAAAAACGGTAAACAATTATAAACTTTTTGATAATGATTCAAAAGAAAACGGTATAACACAGGAGAGTTATAAAAATATAAAGCGAATACAAAGCTGGAAAATTATTTATGATGCTAATCAAAATCAATCCTGGAAATTAGATAGCAGGTATTTATATACATCAGTAAGTAAAGTTGTTTTTCCTAATCGTTTAGAAAGTACATCAACTACCAGCGGAGGCTATACAAACACTACTTATTATGATAAATACGATTTCCTTACCGGTCAGGTAACAGAAACAACATCAAAATCAAGTGATGGCCAATCTCATAAAACAAGAACTGTACCTGCCTATTTAAAATATGCTGATATGGGTAGCAAAGGAGATAATATTAATAATAAGAATATGCTGTCTCAAACAGCTGCCGAATATTCTTATATTCTTAATGGTCCTAATGGCGGCGCATGGAAAGAAACCGGCGTTGGCATCACCACCTGGAGTAATGTCTGGGCATATAAAAATATTGCCGGATCTGTTGCTACTCCAAACGTGATAAAAGAAAAAATATGGAGAAAGCACAAATCTTATATATGGAATGGAACCAAAGATTCTGATGGTATCTTCACTGGTTATGTAAGTGCTACTGATGATGGTTTTAACTGGGATCTTCCTTCTGGGGTTGGTATAGATGTTACGCAGGCTTCAAAGTGGAAACAAATATCTGAAGTAACACTTTATGATCATTTTTCAGCACCATTAGAAATGAAAGACAGTAATGGTAACTATGCTTCAACTAAAATGGGAGATAATGATACTAAAACAACAGTTAATGGTAATGGTCGTTATGGTGAAATGTTTTATTGCGGAGCCGAAAATAATCCTTTTGCTAATTTTCCAACGCATCTGGAACCTGAGATTTCAGTTACAAACGCCAATCAGCAAAACAGCACTTATTTCCATACCGGAAAAAAATCAATTGAAACTACGTCTGCATCTATGATAACGGTTTCAATGAAAAATTTAGAACACAGAGCCGGAAAGTATAAAGTATCTGTCTGGGTAGAAAAATCTAATGCCGCAAAAGCTATTATTAAAGTAGACAATACTGCTTATGATTTTGTTTCTGATAATATCACCGCAGCAAATTGGCAGCTTAAAACAGCTTACTTGCCAATTCCTGCAGGTGCATGTAATATCTATTTAAGTTCAACAGATGCAACTAAAGTGTATTTTGACGACTTAATGATACGTCCTGTATCATCTTCAATAGCTGGTTATGTCTATAATGAGTGGGATGAATTAACACACATTATTGGCAATAATGGTCTCGCTACAAGATTTGAATATGACGCAGCCGGAAGATTAATCAGAACTTATATTGAAGTTATAGAAGATCCTGCAAACAATGTTATGGGAGGATTTAAATTAGTAAAATCAAACACTTATAACAACAAGTATTTGTAAAATTAAGAATGAAATATTCAATAAATGATGTTCAAACTAACTCTAAAAAGATGAAAATATTTATATATTATTTAATTTTATTACCTGTTATTGTTTTTGCTAATCCTTCTTTACCAGAGGGGAATAAAGAAATAATGTCTTATCATTTGACAGATCAGGTCAATTATCCTGATACTACAATTAATTTAGTGACCTCAGATTTAATTAAAACAACATCTGGGGCGGGTAGCGGAACTTTAACTATAAAAAATAATATCCTTACACTTACATTAATAGGTTCGTGGTCTCCACAACAAATGAAAGTGGGCGTAATAAAAAATTTAAATGTTTCACCCACTGTTCCAAATATGGAATTGGGACCAATAACATTGGCAGACGGAAAGACATTTAATGGATTTTATGCTAAAATTGAAAATAATGCATTGGTTTTTTATTCTCCCTTTTACTTTACGGGTGTTAATACTACGCTTTCTGCAGATCTTCCTGATGGAACAGGTCCACTTAATGGAGCAGTTTATTCTTATCCTTTTCAGGGAATTTTCACCTGTAGCCCTTCAGGTGGCGGAAGTGCCGGTGGTACAATCGACATCCATTACAGTAAAGCAACACTTACTTTAAGCGGAGGATGGGATGCAAACTGCGTACTTAAAACTGGTCAAATTGTAAGTTTAGGAAGTACTATAGTTCCAAATACAGATTTAGGAACTATAAAATATAACGGAAACAACACTAATTTTGGTGCCAAAATTGAATCTAACTGGTTAGTTTTTTACACCTACACAACTCCTATCCTTCCTGGAAATTGTTCCATGAATGTTTCAAGAGACCTTAACGAACGTTTAGCTTTAGATGTTCCTAATGACAAACTTAATAACTGGATTCACGATGTATCCTATGATAGTAAAGGAAATATAATAAGTCAAAACAGATCCTATTTTGATGATTTAGCAAAATCAAATGTAAGTTTATCTAAAGATTATGTTACTAATAAAATTTGGGGTACAGAGATTACTTATGATAATTTTGCCAGACCGGATAAAATATCTTTTATAGCTCCATCACCCCTATCTACTTTTGATAAAACGAATTTCTTTAAAACACCTGAAGAAATCAGTGCCAGCGTATTACCAAATTCATTAACTGTTACAAGTCCTACTACTACTAGTAAAACGGTACAGGCAAGTGATTTTATTTTGGGCGTTTCTACTATAAATCCAGGTTTAACAGTGAGTTTTAAAGCTAAAACAATCTTGTTGCAAGATGGATTTAATGCCACTTCAACAGGTGGCGGTGTTTTTACGGCCACATCTATGACCTTTCCGGATAATACGCTTAGTACAAATTTAGGCAATTACTATAGTGATAATAATACAGATGAACCGTATCAGGCAACAGCAGCTCAGCCCTTTATTCAAAAAAACTATGATAATCTAAATCCCGGAAATGTAATAAATGCAGTAAGTGGTAATAAAATAAATGGAGACTGGAGAACAGGTTACTCCTACACTGTTCCTGCGGCACAAGAAATGTATTATGTATATGGGTCTGATTATTTTGACGGATATACATTTGGTGGTAAAGAAATAGTTATTAGTAAATACTTTAAAACAGTTACAGTTGACCCAAATGGAAATGAGAATGTTACTTTTACTGATGGTGAAGGGAAACCTTTAGCTACTGCTCGTTCCGGAGGAGCAACAAGTTATCCCGTTGTATCCCTTATAGGCACACAGGGTTATGTAGATGTACATATTCCAAAAGGAATACAATCTTCTCAAATATCTCTAATACAAAATAATTCACTTTACAAAGCTTATGATTTAAAAACAGGATTGGAGATTACTCCAATAACAAGTTCTTCATTTGTTGGAGGAAATGCCTATAGAATTGTAGCAATTGATCCTCCTGTTAAAGATTACGACACCTACATAATTCAATTTGATGGAGGCGTAGCCGGCCAAAGCGGCGGTTTAGGAATATCATACAGCGTAAATTATTATGATTTTGCTGTTAATGTTTATAACAAAACCGGTCAATTAATTAGATCTATACAGCCAAATGGTTATACAACTACTAGTAATGTTGTAGGAACGCCTACACACATGACTTCTACAGACTTTGTATCTACCTATAAATATAATGCCTTAGGGCAACTAATCGAGACTTCCAGTCCGGACGCAGGTATTAGTAAATTTGCCTATAGAAAAGATGGACAAATACGTTTCTCTCAAAATGCGCTTCAGGCGATAAACAATCAATTTGCATCGTACACCGATTATGATAGCATGGGAAGACCAGTAGAAAGTGGTGTATATAATAATGTTAATGATCGTGGAGCTGTCATTAATTTTGATGGTATTTGGCCCTTAACAACCGAAATTGAGGATCCGGGTTATTTTTCCTATAGAAAATCAGAGCGATCTAATACAATTTATGATAGTGAAGATATATCTCAATTACCAACTAATTTAACTTTAACGGCGGTTCTTAGATCTCAGGGAATTGGAATCTGGGAGTATTCTCCTCAAAATAATCTTTCAGGAAATGTTGCAGTAACTTACACATCATCCGCAACAGGTATTTCTGCAATTACCTGGTATAGTTATGATATTTATGGCAGAGTTGAATGGATAGTGCAATATAATGAAGGCTTAGGAGCAAAAACCATTAATTATGAATACGATTATAGAGGCAATATCAAAAAAGCACTGTTTCATAAAAACAAGGCAGATGAAATGTTTGTTCATCAATATAGTTATGATTTAAACAATGTCTTAATAAAAGTAGAAACCTCAACAGATAATATTAATTTTACAACACAAGCTGACTATAGTTATTACAAAACTGGTAAGCTAAAACGAATAAACATTGCTCAGGGAGCCCAAGGTTTAGATTATGTGTATACACTAACTGGTCAGCTAAAAAGTATTAATCATCCAAGTTTAGAAGCCGGTAAAGATCCCGGAGGTGACTCAAACGATGTATTTGGTTTAACATTAGATTATTATAATGGTGACTATTTAAGAACAGGCAAAAATATCACGTCCTCGCCAACAATTGGAGCCGATTATAACGGTAATATCAAAGCGAGTCGTTGGGCTAATAAAGGAATAGCAGGCGATTATTCTGGAAGTTCTGCTAATCAAAAAGGCTATTTATATAATTATGACCGCAACAATTGGTTAACAAGTGCTACTTTTGGAAATACCAATTCAGCAACTGCTGCCATTAGTCCTGCGTCGAGTTTAGCCGAAAAGGGCTTAACCTATGATGCCAATGGAAATATAAGAACACTGCAACGCACCAACGAAACAGGAACTGTTGTAGATAATTTGACTTATAATTATACGAATGCAGGCAGAAACCAACTAAATAGTATTACCGAAAGCGCAGCCGTAACTGCCGATGTGAATGATATTGAAAATCAGGCACAAGGAAATTATATTTATGATAATATTGGACAATTAAGACAAAATGTTTCTGAAAATTTGTTTTATTTTTACAATACGAAAGGATTAGTGACAGAAGTGAAAAAAGGTCCAAATACTTTAGTAAAGTTCTTTTACAATGAAAGAGGACAGAGAATTGCAAAAGAAAGTTATGATACAACAAACTTTACCTTACAAAATACAACTTTTTATGCAGTGGACTTATCAGGGAATCCAATAGCTGTTTATAACCTGCCATCCGGAGGAAGTATAACTCAAACCGATTTACCAATTTATGGTTTAAGTCGTTTAGGCGTGTATAATAAACCAAGTGCTAAAAGCAGTTATGAAATTACAGATCACTTAGGCAATGTAAGAGCGGTAATAGAAAAACAAGGTGCTGTCCCGGTAATTAAATCTTATGCTGATTATTACCCTTTTGGAGAGCAATTACCAACTCGCAACTCTTTAAGTAATTATCGTTACGCCTTTCAGGGGCAAGAATTTGACAAGGAAACTGGGATGGAAGCTTTTAAGTTGCGTCTTTGGGATGGTAGAATTGGAAGATGGCTGTCTACTGACCCCGCTGGTCAATATGCATCTCTTTATTTAGGGATGGGTAACAATCCTATTTCTGGAGTTGATCCTGATGGCGCTAAAAATATTCGTTTTAATGAATCAGGAGATTATATTGGAGTAGATCATGATGTTTGGTGGCACAACTTATTATTTGGAAGTAGAGGTCAATATGCTGGCGGAAATAATAAATGGGTAAACTTTAGATTCAATGATGAAGATGATGCTGCAAGATTTGAGTTAGACAAAGAAGACTATCAATATCTTTCAGGAATAGATCTCAACTTTTTCAAAGAAAATTTACAAGGAATGATTGACAAAGGGATTGGACCTGCTAAAGAACTAGGCATAATCGATAAGTATAAATATATTTATTACCAAAGTCAAGGTGGAGGAAGTCTAGACTATATAGATAATTTTTACTCTAAAAAACTTCATGTTTTCAATGGTATAGCATACAATAATCCTGATGCTGGAAATTTTGCTTGGGCACAATCTATGTCACAACTTGGAATATCATGGGGAGATGTTAAATTTGGTTCTGAATTCAATGGTTTTTGGAATGGCAAATATCAAAATTCACAATATTCTCCTAGGGATGATGCTTTCTACAAAAGAATTACTTTTTTTGGAGATTCAGCAGCAGACCAAAGAGCAATACATACAGGGTATAACACACATTATATTGATGGTAAATGGCAAACTATAATATATCAACATTAAAAGATTATGAAAAAGTACATTTTTTATTTATTTTGTTTCTTGTTTACTTTTTGTAATAAAGTAAACAATGAAGATGTATGCCATAGTTTTTATAATAAGGAAAGTTATATAAAAAATTTATATGGCTATGATATGGAAGCAAGAGGGGGCGGTTTCCTTATTTCTACCAATGAATATCAGTATTTTTATAAAAATAATAAAACAATAAATGTTTATAAAATAGAAGATGGTAGTTTAGTTAAAGACACTTCAATAATTGTAAACACAAATAAGTTAGATTATCTTATTAAATGTTTTAAGTCATTAAACATACAAAAATTAAATGGCAGTGTTCATAATGAAAATGTGATTGAGATGATAGTAGATGATAATACTTTTGTTTATCATATAAAAAACTTTAATAATTTAAATTCGGGACAAAAAAAATGGTTGATGAATACTGAAAAGTGTACTGAAAATATTTTTTGTAAAAGATTTAACTCAAACGAAAAGAGAATTACTTTTTGGGCATTTTAGGTAAATAAGAATAACAGCTATCTAATCAGAAGAAAGCAAAAAGTTCTTTATAAAACACTTTACAATATCTCCTAACTTTCAGCACTTAAAACTAATACACAAACAAAAATCAAAAAAGCAACTCAAAGAGTTGCTTTTTTGATTTCATAACTTGTCTAACCCTGATTAATAAAATACAGCTCCGGGTAATCCGCAATCTCAACCAAAGCATTATAAATATACCTCGCAACCAAAGCCCCTCCGTCACTGTTAATCAAATCAATATCGTCTTCCGGAGTATGATATTGCGGATGTCCTCCGGTATGGAAACCTATAACGGATATTCCGGATTTGTAAAACGAAACATGATCAGAACCGCCGACTTCTCCGGCATGAATAACGGGATTAAGTCCGCTGTTTTCTCCTAGTTTTTTCATTAGTTCGACTCCTTCGGGGAAAGTTCCGGCGCCTCCCATGTAGATTTGTTTTTCGGCATTTAATCTTCCTACCATATCCATATTGAGCATTACTTTTACGGCAGTTTTTTCGACAGGTAAATGGGTTACAAAATATTTAGATCCTAATAATCCTTCTTCTTCTCCGCTAAAGGAAATAAATATGATACTTCGTTTTGGTTTAATTTTAGCTTTCGATAATTCTTCCAAAATACAAAGCAAAGCCGAAACTCCGGATGCATTATCATCTGCTCCGTTATGAATAGCGAATTCATCTTTCTTTTTACTCCCGGAATTTTGTCCGCCCCAGCCCCAATGATCGTAATGAGCGCCAATTACCATGTATTCATTTTTTAGTTTTTCATCTGAACCTTCGATATAACCGACAACATTTTGAGTTTTAACACTGTCTGATTTTACTTTGTTCAATCCTTCTTTTACAAAAAGATTGAAAGATTGGTAATAACTATCGCTGAACTTTTTTAAACCGTATTTTTTAAAATGTTTTTCAATATAAGCCGCTGCTTCATTATTGCCTTTTGTTCCGGGAAAACGACCTTGCATTTTATCCGAAGAAAGATATTTATCGTGTTTGTAAAAAGTTTTAGCACTAATATCATTTTGAGCATTAACTACTATATTGGCAAATACTGTAAATATTAATAAGATCTTAAATTTTAAATTTTGATCGAGTTTCATAATTTGATTTACTATTTAATCCGTTAGGTTTAATTGTTTTTAACACATAGAAACATAGTTTATATAGCTTAAAAAAGGCGTTTCACTTATATTAACACATCCCGAGGCTTCGGGACTATGTGTGAGAAACTGGTTTCTTTTTACATTCTCTTTTTATTCATATCTTAAAAAAAAACTATGTTTCTATGTGTTTAAAAATCTTGAATGCAATTAATTTAACACATAGAAACATAGTTTTTATAGCTTAAAAAAGGCGTTTCACTTATATTAACACATCCCGAGGCTTCGGGACTATGTGTGAGAAACCGGTTTCTTTTACATTCTCTTTTTATTCATATCTAAAAAAAATCTATGTTTCTATGTGTTAAAAAAAAATCGCCAACTACATAATTAATTCAACTCAAACGAAACGTGTTTGATGTATTTTCTATTATAAGTATATAAAATATGTACTTTTTTATCTGATGTCTGGATAATGGCGGGATAACTAAATTCGCCTTCCGGCTGATATTCGAGGTCGAAAAGTTTTTGCCAATGAATTCCGTCTTTAGAATGTTCTACGTCTAATACATTGCGTCCGTTAAACCAGTCTTTTCCTTGTTTGAGCGGATTATTAACCAATAAAAAAGACTTTTTTGATATTGTTAAAGCATCAATTCCTGAATTTGAATTTACAACATTAATACTATCTGTCTGACTCCAATTTTGACCTTTATCGGGAGACCAGCTTGTTATTAGTTTATTGTGTTTGCTTCGAAACAACATCTGAATTTTATCTGAATGCATTAAAAATGTGGGCTGGATTATATCAAAATTCTGATTGTTTTCTATGTTTATTTTGGCCCATTTTCCGGTTGCTTCCGTATAGGTTTCAACGTGGCTTCTCCATTCGTTTTTTTCGACACTTTCTGTACTGCTTCCGCATAAAATAACACCGGGAATTGCTTCGATTGGTTTGTTTCTTATTGGACCTAAAATACCTTCGGGTAAATATTCGGGATTACTCCAGGTTGTTCCGTCATCTTTAGAAACAATCATAGCGCCAAACCATTCTCTTGGATTTTTCCCCACTTTATAAAATAAATACAAGGTTTTGCTTTTTGCTTTAAATAAAACCGGATTCCAACACGCTAAAGTGTCTCGTTCTTTTACTAAAGGTTTTATCAGATTTTGAGGTGCAGACCATGTTTTATTTTTATAGGTCGAAAAATAGATTCCCACGTCTTTCGCTCCTTCGTAACTTCCGCCAAACCATGCCGCCATGATTTCGTTTGGTTTTATTTCGACCAAAGTTGCAGCATGACTATTAGTCGTAACCGGTTTTTCTGTTATAAAGGTATTTGTGATATTATATGCTTGCGGTTTCTGTTTTACCGAAGTACAGGAAACGCATGCTAAAAGAAATATTAATATCGAATTAATTTTTGAAATCATTGTGTATTATAAAAGTTATTAAAGTGGTGAAATCTGAATAATTATGTAGTTCAGATTTCATTTTTAATTTTAATTACTACGCTTTGTTTTTTGTTAAGCCCAACTTATGTCCCCAAACGGCATAATATAAAATGATGACATAACATGGAAATAAAATCCAGTATCCGTCTGTAGCTGCATGAGCGGTTGCAAAAGTATCATTGATTCCAAAAGCGATCATGTCGGCTTTATTTAAATCTACTATTTTACCGTATAAAGGCGGAATTATTGCGCCTCCGGAAATTGCCATAATTAATAATGCCGAAGCTGTTTTGGTAAATTTCCCTAAACCTTTTAACGTTAACGGCCATATTGCGGGCCAAACAAGTGCATTTGCAATTCCTAATGCAGCTACAAAAAGTATGGAGATAAAACCTTCGGTAAAAACAATGCAAAAGCAAAATACAATTCCTAAAATGGCACTTACTCTTAAAGCTAATGCCTGAGTGATAAATCTGGGAATTAAAAATACACCCAAAATATAAGTTCCTACCATTGCCATTAATGTAAATGTTGTAAAAAATTTAGCATCGGCAGCAGGAAATCCTAACGAAATACCATAAGCAATAATCGTATCGCCTGCAATAACCTCAACACCCACATACATAAACAAGGTTAATACACCGAGCCATAAATGCGGAAATTGAAAAATACTTGTTTTTGTGGTTTCGCCTTCTTTTGGTTCTTCAATTGGTGCGGCTTCAACATCCGGCAACGGTGCTTTTCTTATTAATATTCCAAGAATAACTAAAACGACAGCCATTATCAGGTATGGAGTTACAACGCTGTCTGCCATTGTGTTTAATAATTGTCCTTTTTCTGTGGCACTTACAACGCTTATTTTTTGTTGAATTTCGTCTATTCCTGATAATAAAATGGCGCCAAAAATAAGGGAACCTAAAGCTCCTGCAATTTTATTCGAAATTCCCATAATAGCGATTCTTTTTGCGGCGCTGTCAATTGGGCCAAGAATGGTAATATATGGATTTGATGCCGTTTGCAATAATGTCATTCCGGTTCCCTGAATAAAAATTCCTGTCAAAAACATCCAGTATGTTCTTGCTTCTGCAGCGGGAATAAATATTAAAGCTCCCGCTGCCATGACAAATAATCCTAACGACATTCCTTTTTTATATCCAATTTTTGTGAGAATATAAGATGCCGGCAAAGCCATAACAACAAATGAAATATAAGATGCCGATGCTACTAAAAGTGATTGTGCAGATGTTAATTCGTTTATCGTTTTCATAAACGGGATTAATGCGCCATTAATCCAGGTTACAAATCCAAAAATGAAAAATAGTCCGGCAATAATTAGTATTGGTATTAATGTGTTGGTTTGGTTTGATGAGGATGTTGTTTTTGAGATACTCATTTATGTATTATTTTTTGTTCTTATTGTTTGTGTTTGTCTATTTTAGAAATAGACGTATAAAACAAAAGGAGAGTTACCTCTCCTTTTATCTATAAGTAACGAATCTCTTTATCTTTACTTAATTTTTATTTATTTGATGTCCCACCAAAGTTTTGTTCCTCCAGAGTCCGGACCTCCAAGTTTTGTGATCGCATCTGTAACGGCGTCTCTGTTTGAAGAATATTCGTTTGTAACAAAGATTACACGTTTCATTAAGCTTTTCCCTACTCCTGGATCAACATTATCTGTGTTAAGTACCGGATAGATTACTTTTGCATCACTTCTGCGTAAGTCAGCCCATGCTTCCCAAGATTCAGGGAATATTGCTAAATATTTTTGAACTGCAATTTGCGTACGTTGGTTTGCTACAGAAGCATCCCATGCTACAGGAAGTGTAACCGGAACTGTTTGTAAACCTAAAGTTGGGTAAATAGTTGCAGCATTTGGTATAGCCGGTGTAGATGTTCCTGCAATATAATCAGCAATTGCATTTGCATCTGTAACGCCCCATTGTCTCAATGACAATGCAATACCCTGCTCGTATAAACCTTGTGCAGTACCGTTCATATTCCATCCGTTCAATGCTCCTTCGGCTCTGCTTAAATAATTTTCAGATGCCATGAAGATTTCAATGTTTTTAGTTTCGCTAAGAGTTCCGTTAGAACCGCTTCCTAATACATCGTTATTAAACATAGAGAAAGTTGTTGTACCAAATTGTCCGTCTAAACCTCCAACTGGTCGGCCTCTATATATTTGATCTGCCGGTAAAGCTGTAGGATTAACCGGTGCAAACCATTTTGCTAATCTAGGATCATCATATCCTACAAGTAAACTTTCCATAGAAGCTGTCATGTAGTAACCCCAGGCATTAACAATCATGTTCATGTTGTTTGGTGTAATATTACTAACTTTAAAAGTAGCACTTTGCTCATTAGTTTCTATAACTCCCGCTGCTACTGCAGCTTCTGCCTGAGTTTTTCCTTTTGCAGGATCAATGTCTGAAATTCTTAATGCTAAACGCAATCTCATACTGTTTCCAAATCTTTTCCAGTTTGCAACATTTCCACCATATACTCTGTCATTTGGCTGTAATATAGAAACTGTAGTTGCAGTTGTACTGTTAAGTGTAGCATTTGCTTCGTCTAACAATTTAAAAAAGTCTGTGTAGATAAATTGTACACTATCATAAGGTACTTTTTCTTTTTTGTTTCCAGCTTCTGTATAAGGAATTGGACCGTAAGCATCTACCATTTGATTGAACATGAATACTTTCCATATTTTTAATACGGCAAGTGCTTCAGCATTTCCTTCAGCTGCTTTAATAGCATTGTTTAATGCCGGTACAGCAACGGTGTAAAAACGTAACCATCCGCGACCTTCATAACCATTTACGAAAGCATTTCTTTCTGTACCGTATCCACAACTAAGATATTGTGTAAACGTTGATGGCAAAATACCTGTTGCAATACCCCAGGTTCCCTGATCATCAACTCCGGGAGAAGAATAAGAACCGTTGTGAATTCCGGCGTATAATGCTGATGCAAACGCCGGACCTGCAAGAGTCTGGTCTAACTGATCTTCTGTTAAGGTATTTTTATTGGTATTTATATCATTAAAATCCTGTGTACAGCTTGAAAAAACAGCGAGCATCGACATGACAACTCCTATTGTTTTAATTTTATAATTTTTCATATTATATCTCTCTTTTTTAAATTAAAATTAAAATCCAAACCTTACGTTAACACCATACTCTCTTGTTGAAGGAATATTGAAAGATTCAATACCCTGCAAGTTTCCTGTACCTGCTCCTGCTTCAGGATCAAAGTATTTAGCTTCGTTAAGGAAAAAGAATAAATTTCTTCCTACTACTGAAAAATCAATACTTGCAAATCCGGTATTTAGCAACATACGTTTTGGTAATGAATATCCGAAAACAAGTTCTCTTAATCTGATGTTTGTAGCATCATAAATAAAAGGTTCTGCCACAGGAGTTCTTTGTCCAATTGCTGTCCAGTATTGTTCTGCAGTAATACTTGTCGTATTAGGAACATACGTTCCGCCGCTTGCAACAACCCCGGGAACAACAATTCCGCCTTCTCTGCCTGCTAAAGTCACATCACTTACACCTAAACCTGCTTCTCTGGCTTGTGTATAAGAAATAACTTCTCCACCAATTCTAAAATCAACAAGGAAACTTAGTGAAAAATCTTTGTATTTGAAATTATTTTTAAAACCTGCAGTCCAGTCCGGGTTAAAGTTACCCGCACGAACACTAAAATCATCTGTAGCTAAAGGAATACCCGCAGAGTTTACAATCATTTGTCCGTCTGCAGTTCTTTGGAATCCTTTGATGTATAAATCACCATATTCTCCACCCAAAACTACTTTGCTTCTAACTAACCTTCCATCACCAATAACCAATTCTTGTCTGTTATCATAGATAGATGTGATTTTTGATTTATAAGAGGCATAATTCGCCATAATATCCCAAGAGAAATTCTCTGTTTGAACAGGAGTTGCAGTAAGCGTAAGCTCAATACCTTTGTTTTGAATATCTCCTCCGTTTAATACCGCTCTTGATGTTGAAGAAGATTCCGGCGTGTTGATGTAGAAAATCTGATCTGACGTTTTTGTCTGGAAATACGTGAAATCTAATCCTAAACGATTTTTAAAGAATCTAACATCTGCACCAAACTCTGATGAACTTGACATCTCTGGTTTCAGGTTCGGGTTTGCAGCTGTAGTTTGAGAATATAACATACCGCCATTACCACCAATGTATGATAATTGAGAACTTGTTTGGTAAGGATCTGTATCGTTACCCACTTTTGCGTAAGAAGCTCTTACTTTAGCAAAGCTAATAACTTCCGGCAATGTAGCCATGTCAGAGATTACTGCTGAAAGACCTGCTGATGGATAAAAGAAAGATCTGTTTTGCTCAGGCAATGCAGATGACCAGTCATTTCTGGCTGTGATATCTAAGAATAAATAGTTTCTGAAACCAATTTGAGAGAATCCGTAAACAGAGTTAACTTGTTTCTCTGACATTGTTGAAGTAGATGTAACAGTCGAAACATTGATTAAAGAAAAATAGTTTCTTTTGCTTAAAACTCCACCAGATGTTAATGCAGAACTAGACTGTTTCAACATGTTGGCACCGGCATTCAAACCAATTGTAAAATCTCCAAATTTCTCTTTGTAAGAAAGTAATGCATCCGTATTAAATTCACTTACCAATTCTGTAGATTCGCTATAAGAACCTAAGTTGTTGTTAAATGCTCTTGTAGCATATCTGTTTCTAACATTTTTGTTCGTCATTTGATCTAAACCACCTCTTACCTGTAAACTTAAAGTACTTGTAATATCATATTTAAGAGAGGCAAGACCAATAAATCTGTTTCTTTTATCATCGCGCGAATCATCACGTAATGCAGACCAGTAAGGGTTTCCACCCGGAGAACCGGCTTCGTCAATAAAATAATTGGTTTGTAATTGACCTGAAGGATCTGTATATTCAAAATCTCTGTACTCATTAAATTTAATACTACGAGGTAATAAATAAGCAGATGTACCAATAGATTCTTCACCAGTTCTTAATAAATTATCAATGTTTTGAACGATGTAGTTTGTTTTTACATCCAAAGAGAATTTATCAGATAATTTACTTGTCAATCTCAAGTTAAGATTGTGTCTGTCTAAAGCATTACCCTGAACTATACCTTCAGCACGAGTGTTTGTGTAAGAGAAATACCCTTGCGCTTTTTCGTTTCCTGTAGTAATAGACAATGTATTTGCTAAGTTATAACCTGTTTTGTAAAAGTCAATAACGTTGTTTGGCTGCGGAGAATAACTTGTAGTCGCTGGTCCTGCATAATTAGGATTACGAGCTAATTGCCATGCCGAAACCTGACTTCCGTCTAACTTTCCTCCCCAGCTTGATACAGAAATAGGATTGTAAACGCCTCCATTTCCCTGACCATACTCGTTTTGGAAATTTGTTAAATTGTAAGCCGTAGAAGCCATAAAATTAGATGACAACGAAACTGAAGTTTTACCTGCTTTTCCTGATTTAGTAGTAATAATGATAACACCATTACTCGCTCTGTTTCCGTAAAGTGCAGCTGCAGATGGTCCTTTAAGAACAGTCATCGAAGCAATATCTTCAGGGTTAATATTCGAAATACCGTCTGGCTGAGTTGTTCCTCCTGTATCAATATCAGGATTACCAGTTGTAGTTCCGTTACTAATTGGCACACCATCTACTACATATAAAGGCTGGTTGTTACCGTTAAGAGACCTGTTACCTCTTAAAGTAATTCTTGATGAAGAACCTACACCATTTGAAGTAGTAGAATAGTTAAGTCCCGCAACTTTACCTGAAAGTGAATTGGCAACGTTTAAAGACCTTGCCTGAGAAACCTCGGCTACGTCAATGTTCTGAGCCGAATAAGTAACCGCTTTTTTCTCTCTTTTAATACCAAGAGCAGTTACTACTACCTCGCCCAACTGATGCGTATCTGCACCTAAAGTTACATTAAGAGTAGTTTGTCCTGAAACCGGAATCTCTTTTGATGCTGAACCAACATAAGAGAAAATCAAAACTGCTGATTGATTTGGAACATTGATACTGTATTTACCATCAAAATCTGTAGATACACTTGTTTTTGTCCCTTTAACGACAACATTTGCTCCAGGGATCGGAATTCCGCTTGAAGCATCTGTTATCATTCCCTTTACTGTTGAAGTTTGTGCCTGAATAGTTTGGAATCCAAACAAGCAAACTACCAACAATAATTTTAGTACGTCTTTAATCATATAGGTTGTTTTTTGAGTTAATAACATGTTAAATTTAAGGATCCGGTTGTTAACTAAATCATTATTTCGACAAATGACAGCTTTGAAAAGGTGTTGGTCAAACTTTTGCTTAAAACACCTTATTTTACTATTAAAATCCTTACGTTTTCTTGGGTTACATGTTATTAATCTTTGTGTTTTGTTAATTTCATAAAAGAATTCTAATCAAAACACTTAAAACACTAAATATTTTTCGGTACCGCTCATCGAAAAGTTAATCGATTACATTAAAATTTAACTTTTGTAAATCAGTAGAATTTCCACCAATCATAACTTCAAAGTCTCCAGGTTCAACAACCCTTTTCATTTCCCTGTTCCAAATCGATAATTCGTCAGAAGTCAATGTAAATTCTACATGTTGCGTTGCTCCTTTTTTGATAAAAATTCTTTTGAAACCTTTTAATGTTTTCTTTGGAGTTGTTACGCTGCTGTAAACATCATTGATATACAATTGTACAACCTCATCGCCGTCGTAGTTTCCTGTATTTTTAACATCAACACTTATTTTTAATTCACCATCAGTTTTAATTTCTTTGGTATTGATGGCGAAATTTGAATATTCGAACTTGGTATAACTTAAACCGTAACCAAATGTGTAAAGCGGGTTTTCACTCTCTGAAACATATCTGTGAATCGCAGATGGTTTTTGGTTATAATATATAGGTAGCTGCCCAACAGATTTTGGAACTGTAATGGGTAATCTTCCACCCGGATTATAATCTCCAAACAAAACATCGGCAACAGCTCTTCCTCCTGCTTCACCCGGAAACCACGCTTCTACAAGAGCCGGAATATTTTCGCTGATCCAGTTTGTCGAAAGCGGACGTCCGTTTAACAACACGCAAACTACCGGAGTTCCTGTTTTTTGAATCGCTTCGATCAGTTCCTGCTGCATTCCGTGTAAATCTAAACTTGCAACATCTCTGTTTTCTTCCACCAATTCATTTGATTCTCCCAAAACCACAATCGCAACATCTGCTTTTTTAGCAATATCGATCGCCGGCTGAAAGTTTACTTTTTCAAGATTCCAACGCAAGTGCGCTCTGGCTCCCCAGCCGCCTTCCCACATTTCTATGCGGACTTTGTATTTTTTTCCGGCTTCGATATTTTTTGGAGTCGTAACCATACTTGTAGCACCTTTCGTCCAGTTGTCAATAACCAACTGATCATCAACCCACATTCTGATTCCGTCATCAGAACTTAAACCCAACCAGCCGTCAAATGCTTTTTCTGATTGAATATAACCCGTCCAGCGAATAGAAAAATCATCATCTGTAACGCCATCGCCCGGAGACCACGGCCAGTCAAATTCTAACTGACTGTCAATACGCGTCAATACCGGATTTCCTTCAACATTTCTGTTATTAAAATATTCTCCTTTTAACCCGTTTTGAGATCCATCGGGCGTAAATAAATATTTCGACGGAATAATTTGTCCTTTTACAATTAAAGGAACACCTTCTTCATAAAGTATATTTGTTTTTGCACCTGCAACTTGTTTAATACCTTCCAGAACCGTAGTTCCTACTTTATTTTTTACCGCATATCCGCCTAATCTTGACGCATCAGCATTTGGTCCGATAACAGCAACTGTTTTTATATCTTTGCTTAAAGGCAGAATATTGTTATCATTTTTCAATAAAATAATAGATTTACGACCCGCTTCTAAAGCGATATCCTGATTTTCTTTTGTATGAAAACGTTCTTTAATTAAGTTTTTATCTGTGTACGGATTTTCAAATAATCCCAATAAAAATTTAAGTCTTAAAACACCGCCGGCAGCACGATCAATTTGCTCCATTGTCAGTTTTTTTTCGTTTACCAATTCAATGATACTTTGTTGCCAAAACTCATTTGTAAAATCATAAAACTGCATGTCAACTCCCGCAGCAATTGCAGTTCTCACACTTTCTTTTGGAGAATTAGTTACATAATGCGTTGTTTGCAGGTATTTTATCGCCCCTAAATCTGAAACTACAATTCCTTTAAAACCCCATTCTTTTCTTAAAACATCAGTCAGTAACCAATGATTTGCTGCACACGGAATACCGTCTAATTCAGAATAAGCGCACATAGTTCCTAACGCACCGCCTTTTCTAAATGCTTTTTCAAATGATGGAAGATGATCTTCACGAGCCGAACGTTCTCCCACCAAAATTGGAGACGAATTTCCTCCCGCTTGCGGAATCCCGTGAACGGCAAAGTGTTTTGGTTCTGAAATGATAGTACGATCTGATTTTAAATCATCGCCCTGCATTCCCTTAATCATTGCCAAACCAATTTCACTGTTTAAATAAGCATCTTCGCCAAAAGTTTCAGCAACCCTTCCCCAACGTGGTTCGCGACCAAGATCTAAATTTGGTCCTAAACCAAAATGAACGCCGTGTGCTCTGGCTTCAGTAGCAATTACTTTACCTACTTTGTCCATTATGCCCGTATCCCAGGTTGCGCCTAAACCAATATTCATTGGGAAAGCCGTGCTTCCGTCATCCAGATATCCGTGCAGCATCTCGCACATAATAAGCGCAGGAATTCCCCATTTGTTATTTTTAATAACCTCACTTTGAAGATCATTGATCATTTTTGCCGAACGCGGATAAAGATCATGAATCGCTCCAATTCCTAAATTTCCAATTTTGGCATCTGATTTTGATTTAGAGAAATCTTCTTTTTCCTTAAAAAATTCTCCTTTGTACATATCCATCTGGCGTGCTTTTTCCTCCAGACTCATTCGGCTTAACAAGTCTTTTACCCTATCTTCAACAGGTAATTTTGCATCTTGATAAGGATATTTTTTCTGCGCATAGCTTTGGTTAAAAAAACCAACAGCCATTACGAGAATAATGGCTGTTTTTTTAATTCTTACTTGTAACATAGTTGTGTTGTTTTTAATTTTGAATCACTTTTAGCATTGTTCCATTTACAAAATCATCATGCGAAATAAAGAAGCTGTTAAGTGGTTTCCCGTTTAGTTCTATCGAATTGATTTTTCCATCATTATTGATTTGTCTTTCAATTACAATACTTTCTTTTTTATAATATTTTGGATCTAATTTGATCGTTACTCTATGAAACATTGGTGCTGTAATGGTATAAATTGGGTCTCCCGGCGATATGGGGTAAATTCCCATCATGGAATAAACCAACCAGGCAGACATTGTTCCTGTATCGTCATTTCCGGGTAATCCGTTTGGTTTGTTTTGAAAATATTCGTTCACCAGTTTTTTAACCATTTCCTGTGCTTTCCATTCCTCTCCTTTTACATAATTAAATAAATAAGGATAAGCAATATCCGGCTCGTTTGCCATATCAAATTGTTTGCTGTCAAAAACTTTTTGTAATTGATCAGAGAACGCTTTTTCGCCGCCCATTAATTTCATTAATCCCTTTATATCATGCGGCACCATAAAAGCATATTGCCACGCATTGCCTTCTATAAAACCAACATTTTCCTGAAAATTTGCGCCTGAGTCAGGATCAAAAGGTTCATACCATTTTCCGTTAGCGGTTCTTGGCCGAAGCAATTTTAAATCTTTATCAAATAATTTTTGGTAGGATAATGAACGTTTCGTAAAACGCTTGTAATCGTCTTTTTTACCCAAAGCATTTGCCAAAAGTGAAATCGCATAATCTGACGTATTATATTCTAAAGTTGTAGAAACGGGACCACGGTAATTAGTCGACAAATACCCTTTTTCGACATATTCTTTTAGTCCCGGACGCAACGGATTTTCTTCCATTTGATCTGCTCCTTTTAACATCGCATAGTACGCTTTGTAAATATCAAAATCCTGAATTCCCTTTAAGCACGCATCGACTATAACAATACTTGCGGGGTCGCCAACCATGGTGAATGTTTCTGTTGAATTTAATTCCCATTTTGGCAGCCAGCCGTTTTCATCATACATTTCCAACATGCTTTTTATCATATCCGATTGTTGTTTTGGATATACTAAAGACGTTAACGGATGCATGTTTCGATACGTATCCCACAAAGAAAATACGGTATAACGCGTGCCTTCGGTTTTTTCAATCTTGCTTCTTTTTATTACCGGATATTCTCCATTGACATCATTTAAAATATTAGGATGAATTAAGGTGTGATATAATGCCGTGTAAAAAATTGTTTTCTCATCTTTTGAACCGCCTTCAACCATAATCTTCGAAAGCTCTTCGTTCCATTCGTTGTAAGTGTCTTTATAAACGGCTTCAAACGATTTGTTTCCGGTTTCTTTTTCCAGATTTTCACGGGCGTTTGCAATGCTTACGTACGAAACTCCAATTTTTACCTCAACGCTTTCTTTTTTATCAAACTGATATGTAAAATACGTTCCAATACTGTCGCCAACAACCGTTTTAATGGTATTATCCATCATTCTGGTTTTGCCGTTATATCCCATCCATTGCGCTTCGACACCTTCATATTTTGATGTTTTTTTCCAAACGCCGAATTTATTCGCCGGTTTCGAAAATTTAGCTACAAAATAAACCGGATATGCATCTTCGGGACTGTTATAACAAAACGAACCTACAGAACGCATTCCTTCAATTTCTGTCGACGAAACCACTTTTACCATCGCGCCTTCTTCATTGGTTAAACCTAAACCAAGATTCAGTAAAATATTGGATTGCCCTTTTGGGAAAGTAAATTTGCTTACACCCACTCTTTTTGATGCTGTAAACTCTGCTTTTACATTGTATTTATCAATATCTACGCTGTAATACGCTGCTTTTGCAACTTCGTTTTTGTACGTTGAACCGTATTTTAAATGATTGGTTTCTACAGCTCCCGTTGTTGGCATTAATAATAAAACACCCAGTTCAGGACAGCCAACGCCGCTTATATTAACCTGACTAAATCCGGTTAAAAAATTATTTTCATTTACATACGGATTAGAAAGCCACTGACTGTCTTTTTCTAATTTATTTTGTTTGCCAGCAACATTAAACGGACTAATACTCGCCATTCCTCTTGGCGCAATTGGTCCCGGAAAAGTGGCTCCGTAATTAGAAGTTCCAATAAATGGGTTTACAAAATCTGCGGGTTCTTGTGCAAAAATGATTATGCTAAAAAACAGCATGCAAAAAGTACATGCTGTTTTTGGGAATATTTTTTTTATTGAAAACATATTTTTTCTATCTGTTAATAGCTTCGATTTTTAAGGTCCATGCTTCTTTACAAGGCAAATTGTTTCTTAAACTTTCCGGAATTACAACTTTAAATCCTGCTGCTTCTTTGGTCCATTTCAAGGAAGTATTAGAACCTAACATAGTAATTTTTGTTCCTTTTTTTGGATTGATCGATTTCACTGTCACTTCTGCAGGAATTTTAGCTTCTCCGTCTTTCGCCAAATAAAACAAGAATACGTTTCCGGTTTTGTTTTGCGTCATACAAATATTTTCTTCTTTAAAAGGTTCAATCGGTTTTGTGTTGTAAATCGCCGTACTGTTTACTTTCATCCAGTCGCCATAAGCTGTCAATAAATCATAAGCGCCCTGCTGCCATTCTCCTTCCGGACTTGGAGCAACGTTCAGTAATAAATTTCCGCCTTTTGCTACAATGTCAACCAACATATGAATTCCTTGTCTTCCTGTTAAGTAAGTCGCATTTGGAGAATAAGACCAGCCTCCGCCGGAAGTAATACAAGACTCCCAAGGATAAGGCAGCGTTTTAGCCGGAACACGACCTTCCGGAGTTAAATAATTTTGGTTTTTTCCGTGAACCGCTCTGTCCACAACAATTAATCCCGGTTGTTTCTGGCGTGCTTTTACAACCAATTCGTCCATTTTAGGATCCTGATCTACAACTCTGTGTTTGATAAAACCATTTTTTGATTCGTTTTCAGCAAACTTTTCATCATAGTTTTCTTTTAAGTTTTGTTGGTCTCTTTTTCTAACCCATCCGCCATCTAACCATAAAATATCGATTTTTCCGTAATCAGATAATAATTCTAAGATTTGATTGTGCGTGAAATCAACATATTTCTGCCACTTTTCAGGATATAAAGACGGATCATAATTTACGTTTCTGTCAAAAGGAGGAAAATACGGATCCCAGTAATTTTCGTTATGCCAGTCCGGTTTAGAGAAATAAGCTCCCGTTGAAATATTTTCGGCTCTAAAAGCATTAAAAATTTCTTTCGCAATATTGGCTTTCGGGTTTGTACTAAAAGCACATTCTTTGTCAGTTACTTTATAATCAGAATATTTAGTATCGTACATATTAAATCCGTCATGGTGTTTTGTGGTAAAAACCATGTATTTCATTCCCGCATATTTAGCGGCTTTTGCCCATTTTGCAGGATCAAATTTCACCGGATTAAATGTTTTTTTCAATCCCTCATATTCTTTTACATATTCATTATAATTGCCCGGATTACTTCCTTTTTTACGCTCACACCATCCATAATCTTCAGGACAAATAGACCATGATTCTACAATTCCCCATTCACTGTATGTTCCCCAGTGCATTAATAATCCGAATTTTTTGCCTTGCCATTCATCTAAGTTTTTCAACACCAGCGGATCCGTTTCCGGTACATAGCGCTCATCTTCGTAAATGGCTTGCGAAAACATTTGAACCGAAAATAAAATTGCGATTATGAATATTCCTCTTTTCATCTTTAATCTGTTTATTGTTTATTATTTTTTTGATTTTTTGTTTAATTCACGACAATTTCATCAACAAACAACCATGAAGATTCGCCTTTTGGGCTTTTTTTCAGGTTATAAGCGATTACTTTTACAAATCTTGCATTGCGTTTTTCAAAACTTATTTTAAAATCTTTCAATTCCGGGCTCACATTTGCAGCATACGGACGTGTTATTTTTCCAACTTCTTTATAGGTCAATCCATCATTTGAAACCAAAACTTTTACCTGCGTCGGGAAATTAACTCCTGCGCCCTGACTTTCCAAAGTTCCAATGATCACTTCCTGAATGCTTTCCTGTTTTTCAAGATCAACCACAAGTTCCATATCGTTTACCAACCAGGCTTGCCATTGTCCGTCATGAAAATTCTTTGAACCTCGAATCGTATTGACCATTGTAAATTTTCCATCACCCTTATAATTTTCATTAAAAGGCGTTAAGTAACTTACTTTATGCGCCACTGCTTTATGAAAAACAATGGTATCTGTAAATGTTTTTCCAACTGGTTTATCATCCTGAAATAAAGACGCTTTTAAAATTGTAGTTCCTGCAAACTCAATTGGAGTTGTATATTTTATTGGGTTATGTTCGATATTTTTATCGCCTAAAACATAACGAATATCCGGATTTGGAAATTCATTTTTCAATGTTACATTAATCTGTTTTTTAGCCAAATCAGCCGTTGAAGAAGCGGTAACCAAATAAGCACTTTTCGCATAATTGATTCCTAAGTAATTGTAACGCTGCATTAAAGAAAATAATCTTGGTGTAAAATCGTTCCAGTTACGGCTTTCTTTTGTGCTCCATAAAACTTCTGATAATGCGGCTAATCGTGGAAAAATCATGTATTCTGAATCTTTTGGACCCGCTAAATGTTCTGCCCATAAATTCGCTTGTCCGCCTAAAACATGTTTCGCTTCTTCCGGCGTCATTGTTGGTACAACCGGATCAAATTTGTAAACTTCATTTAGGGGATTATAAGCATCAAAAGCTAATGGTTCTTCGTTTTGCGGACCTTGGTAAAAATTAAAATAGCAAGGAGATTCCGGTGTCATAATCACATCGTGCCCTTGTTTTGTTGCGTCGATTCCGCCTTGCGTTCCTCTCCAGCTCATAACTGTTGCCTCAGGAGCAAGACCGCCTTCTAAGATTTCATCCCAGCCAATGATTTTTTTACCTTTAGAATTGATGTATTTCTCCATTCTTTTTACAAAATAACTCTGTAATTCGTGGGTATTTTTCAAACCATTATCTGCCATTCTTTTTTGGCAATTCGGACATTTTTCCCAATTGGTTTTTGTCGCTTCGTCTCCGCCAATATGAATATATTTTGATGGAAAAATGGTAATTACTTCATCAATTACATTTTGTAAAAATTCAAATGTCGATTCTTTTCCTGCACAATAAATATCCGTAATAGGCCATAATCCGCCAGACGGAACGCCAATATGCTGATCAAAACAAGCCAGTTCAGGATATGATGCTATGGCGCTGCTTACGTGTGCCGGCATTTCGATCTCCGGAATTATTTCGATGTTTTTTGCTGCCGCATATTTTACAATTTCTTTTAATTCTTCCTGAGTTAAAAATCCTCCGTAAGTTCCTTTTTCATCCGGATTTACAGTAAGTCTGGCATTCCAGCTTCTGTTTTCCTGATCAACTCTCCACGCTCCTATTTCGGTTAATTTTGGATATTTTTTTATTTCAATTCTCCAACCCTGATCATCTACTAAATGCAAATGCAAAACGTTCATTTTGTGCATCGCCAAACGATCTATGGTTTCCATGACATAATTTTTATCAAAGAAATGACGTGATAAATCAAGCATTAAACCTCTCCATTGAAAACGGGGTTTATCATTAATGACCACATTTGGAATTTGCCATTTTTGGTTTGGCAAAACATTTTTACTTTCAATAACAACCGGAAGCAATTGTCGAATACTTTCTAAAGCATAAATAAAACCTGCATTTCCTTTTGCCGTAACCGTAATGTTCTTAGAATTTACATCTACTATATACGCCTCTTTTTCTAAATTCTGATCAACTTTAAATTGTACAAAATTGCTTTGCGGAACTGCTGCAGTAATCTCCGGACGAAATCCTGCCGCTTTTTCAAATTTGCTTATTAAAGCATTTGAAATTTCTTTTTGAGAATCAGTAGTTGCCACAAATTTTGTAGCTGCCGAAAATTCAAAAACACCTTTATTAATAACTAATTGTGCTGGCTTTGGAATAATTTGAATATCCTTTTCTGTATATATTTTTTGGCTGTAGCCGAAATTAAAGACAGTAAGAAAGATTACGATAAGGAATGGTTTTAATATCCTCATAATGAATTATTTTATTGATGGTGTTATATTAAATTGGTACTGATATGTTTTGTCTTCAAGCAGATATTTTTTCATTGGCCAGGCTTGCCAGCTGTCAATTCCACCAACTCCCATTTGTTTATAATCGATTTTTAAACTTGTTAAATCTCTCTCTTTCAATTCGGCGGCGTGTCTTTGGTCTTTTTGCAATCCATCATCTAAATCTTCATTTAAAAAGTGCAAAGCCGTTGTCGCCAATAATTCATCTGATGTAACTTTTATTTTCAATTTATCATTTGATAATTCCAGCCAGCGAACTTCTGTTTTATTTCCGGTTTCCTGCGGGCGGATGTATGGATAATATTGCTCTGAAACCGTTTGATTGTAAAGCCCAACTTGCGAACTGTAATTTCTGTCGATGTAATTTTCGTGAGGCCCTTTTCCGTAATAAGTTATTGAGCTGAAATCTTTTGGCAAAATCATTTCCATACCAAATCTTGGCAACATCGGAACTTCTTTATTTTTATCAATATTCAATTGTTCTTTTACGTTTAATTCTCCGTTGCTGTTAAATTCATAATTCAGTGCTAATTTAGCAGAAACTGAAGGTAAATCATATGTTGCTGTTACTAAAATTTTATTGTCTTTGGTAACAGAATATACCCAGTTTACAAGTGCAGGGTTTTCTGTTGCTTCTTTCCATGCCTTTAAATATACCTGAAAATTAGCTCCAAAATCATTATCATTTGGCGCTCTCCAAAGATTTGGACGCAACTGATATCCGTCTTTTATAATTGGCAGATTATTGAAAGTATATCCGCTGATAAATCCTGTTTTTTTATCGAAAGTTATAGTCGTTTTATCACTTTTAAATACGGTAGCATTTGCTTGTTTCTCGACCGTTATTTTTCCCGAACCTTCAATTTTAATATTGTTTTTCCACGTTCCGTTAAGAGGCAATTGATCTGTTGCAATTTGAAAACCTTTTGGCAAAAATGGTTCGTCTTGTTTAAGGTGATAGGTTACGACTACAAAAGCTTCCTGAAATTCTTTTTGCACTATATTTATTGGAAGTTGGTACGTTTTAGTTTCTCTCGGATTTATATCCAAATTATCAATAGTTCCTTCTGCATCATCTTTTCCATCGAGAACTAATTTCCAATGTAAACTCACGTTGCTTAAATCTTTAAACGAAAATTCGTTGTAAACTTTAATTGTTGCTGTTGTTTTATCCTGCCATGAAGTCAAAATATTTTGCAGCACATTTCGCATTTCCAATGCATGGGGATTTGGTTTTCTGTCAACCGTAAAAACTCCATTATTGACGAAGTTGTTGTCGCTTTTTACATCTTTTGGACCAAAATCTCCTCCATAAGCTAAAATAGTAGTTCCGTTATCCAGTTTTTTATATACCGATTGATCGATCATATCCCAAATAAAACCACCCTGAAAGTTTGGATACTTTCTATATACATCCCAATAATCTTTAAAATTTCCCATCGAATTCCCCATGGCATGTGCATATTCACACTGAATATAAGGTCTTGACGGATTTGGGTTTGCCAAAATATATTCTTCCATTTTGTTTGGAGAACTGTACATTGGGTCAATAATATCCGAATCCCATTCAAATTTTAAATCTTTACCGTCCCACGCTCCGGCGGTTGCTCTTTCGTATTGAATTGGTCTTGATTTATCACGGTTTTTTATCCACAAATAACCTCGGTAAAAATTGTAACCATTTCCGGCTTCGTTCCCCATACTCCAGATAATCACCGATGTATGATTTTTATCTCTTTCAATCATACGCTGCATACGCTGAATGTGCGCCAACTCCCAATCAGGTTTATTACCCAGAGTTTTGGTAATATCGTAACCCATTCCGTGCGATTCTATGTTAGCTTCATCCACCACATAAATGCCGTATTTATCGCATAATTCATAAAAATATTCATCGTTTGGATAATGCGACATTCTTACTGCATTGATATTAAATTCTTTCATGAGTTTAATATCCTGCTCCATGCGTTCTCTTGAAATCGTTTGTCCGGTAACGGGATCAACTTCATGTCGGTTTACGCCTTTTATGTAAATCGCTTTTCCGTTTAATAAAAGCTGTCCGCCTTTAATTTCTATTTTTCTAAAACCAACATTCTGATTGATCACTTCTATAACAGTTCCTTTTTTATCTTTTAAAAGGAATGAAACCTGATAGAGATTCGGAATTTCTGCACTCCATTTCTTCGGATTATTTACAGCAAAATCAAAAGTTTGTTTTTCGCTTAAAGCGGAAATAATTTTAGACGTAACTATTGATGTACCATCTTTAAGCTGAGCTTCTAAAGTGTAACTGTCTTTTGTATTTAAGTTTGAAAATTCAGTCGAGATTTTTAAAGTTCCATTTACGTAAGAAGCGTCTAAATCAGGGATAATTTCGTAGTCTTTTAAGTGCGCTTTATTTCTGGCAACTAAATAACTGTCTCTGGTAATTCCGCTCATTCGCCACATATCCTGACATTCTAAATACGAACCGTCATTCCATTTCATAACCTGCAAAACGATTGTGTTTTTTCCGCTTTTTACATATTTATTCAGGTTAAATTCTGATGGTAATTTTCCATCTTCGCCATACCCTACATAAACGCCGTTTACCCAAACCGTAAGATTTGATTTTGCGGTACCAATATGCAGAAAAATATCTTTTCCTTCCCACGATTTATCAATTGTAATGTCGCGTCTGTAAACTCCCGTTGGATTATATTTTGTTGGAACAAACGGCGGATTTGGCGCCATTAAATAATCAAAATCGTAAGTCGTATTTACATAAACAGGATATCCGTAACCATTAACATCCCAACTTGCAGGAATTCTGAAATTGTCCCATGCTGTATCGTCAAAACTGCTTTTTTCAAAATCTTTTGGAAGCGCTCCCGGATTGTCAACATATTTAAATTTCCAGGCTCCGTTTATATCCAGATAATTTTTAGATTGTCTCCATTCGTTTTTGGCTGCTACTGTTTCATTTTCAAAAACATAATAAGCGGCGTGCATGGGCTCTCTGTTATCTTCATTGATTTTTTCATTTTGCCAAAAGGGAACTTTTTCCTGCGCTTTAACCGAAAATATGGAAACTATTAATGTTATTATGAATACTGTTTTTTTCATTCTTTTGTTTTTTACTTTTGTGCAAAATTTAATTTCAGACACTTAGAAACATAGACTTTAAAGTTTAATACAAAAGGTGTGGGGCTTTTATTTTAATCTTATGAGAGTGTAAAATCTATGTTTCTATGTGTTCAAAATTTTAATTTTTGTTTGTCATTTCGTTTACTTATCCCACGACATTTTAAATTTTGCATCTTCCATTCTGTGTCCTTTTTCATCATCCGAAACGGCGTAGTTAAAACCGGATCTTAAACTGTAACCTGCGTGTTCTCCGTTTTTATTTAAAGCAATAAAACCTACCTGAAGATATTCCATGTCTTTATGGTTTTTATGTTTATTGTATATGCGTTCTGTAATTTCTTTACAGGCGTCAAAAGGCGATTTTCCCTGACGCATTAATTCTACTACCATCGCACTTCCTGCGGTTCTGATTACTGCTTCGCCTAAACCGGTTGCCGCAGCGGCGCCAACTTCATTGTCCAGAAAAAGACCCGCGCCGATTATTGGGGAATCACCAACGCGTCCGTGCATTTTCCAGGCGGCGCCACTTGTTGTACAGCCTCCAGCAAGATTTCCATCTTGGTCTAACATTAGCATGCTTATCGTGTCGTGATTTTCTATGTTGATCACGGGTTTATATTTTGAATCTTCTAACCATTTTTTCCAGTCTTTTTCAGACTCCGGAGTTAATAAATTTTCTACTTTAAATCCTTCTGATAAGGCAAATTGCAAGGCGCCTTGTCCGGCTAACATAACGTGAGGTGTGTTTTGTAATACTCTTTTTGCAACCGAAATTGGATGCATAATTCCCTGTAGAAAACATACTGAACCACAATTACTATTGTGGTCCATAATACAGGCGTCTAAAGTGACTTTTCCCTCGCGATCCGGATATCCTCCATAACCAACACTGCGGACATTCGGATCTGCTTCAGGAATTTTCATACCGGCTTCAAGGGCGTCTAAGGCTGATTTTCCGGCTTTTAATTCTTTCCAGGTTTCCTGATTAGCAGGCAAACCGTGATTCCATGTCGAAATTACGATTGGCTTTATTGTCTTTTTCAAAGGATTTTCTATTTCCTCTTTTTCATCTTCCCTGCTATTTGCAAAACCGCTATAGCCCAAAACGGAACTTACGGCTAGTGTACCTAAAGTTGTTTTTTTGATAAAATCTCTTCTATTTGACATATGCTTATTTTTTAGTTGAAAATCCTGTATTGTTTTATTCTTAATTATATTTAAACACATAGAAACATAGTTTTTGAAACCGCATAAAAGGCGTTTAACTTACATTAACAAACATAGAATTGCTATGTGTGGAAACTTGTTTCTTTTGTATTCTTTTTATACACATATTAATATGTTTCTATGTGTTTAAATTTATTCTAAAAATCCTGAGATTATATTCTTGTCTAATTATATTTTAACATATAGAAACATAGTTTTCAAAATATAAAAAAAGTCTTTTTAATTAAAATAAATCTCATAGTTGTATGCGAAAAAAAATAGGATTTATAAAATGACTTTAAATTTAAATCTATGTTTCTATATGTTAAACAATTATTTTGCTTTTTATCTTAAACCGTCTTTTGTTTCTTTGATGGTTTTTAAATTACTTGCTGTTAAAGCATTTCCATCAAAGAAAGAAACTCCAACTGCGCCATTATCTTTTGCCAGTAAAATAGCTTCTTTTAGTTCTTTATCAGATTTTAATCCCGGAATATAAATTCCTGTGTTGATTTTTGTTTTTTTATCTTCTAAATCAGCTGCGCCTTGTTTTGTTGCGTATCCAACCCAATCAATTTCTTCGTTATAAAAACTATGGTAAATCATTGGATAAACTTCGTCAATATTCCATTTATCCCAACGCTGGCGTACCATGTGATCTGCCATTTCAGGATAAGGAAATACGGCCGCTGTTAAATTTTTATTGTGTTTATGAGCAATTTTATACGCATCGTCAACAACTGCTTTTATAGCGTTTAGTCTAAAATTTTTCCACTCCATATCAATCGACGTATTGTGGCTGTTTTTAGGATTTTTATGATGGATTTTTTCAAATGCTTTGATACATTCATCACAGTAACAAAAATCAAACTGAGGCAATTCTTCGTCCTGAACTAAATTGTATTTTGGCAATAAACTTATTGGTAAAAAGATGTCCGGAAAACGAATATAATCCAGATGAACACTTTCGATTCCGTCTACTTTTGCCAATTCTTCTACCAAGCCTAAAACGTGATTTCTGGATTCTTGTCTTGTTGGGCATAACCATTGGTAATAATCGACATACGGGCGATTATCAAAACAAGATTTTCCGTCTTTACTTACCTGATACCAATCCGGATGCTGTAAAGCGATTGAGTCTCCGGGTCTGTTCATGGCCATAATCCAGGCGTGTACTTTTAAGCCTTCTTTTGTCGCCAAAGGCACTAATCTTTTTAAGAGTTTTGGGTCTGTTGCTGTATTGATTAATACTTCGTCGATTCCGCCATCTTTATATTTTTTAAATTCTTTTGTATACTCTGCGTCTGATTTTTTGGCATCGGCAGTTGTCCATACTCCAAATTTAAAAGTGGTTGGTTCATCTTTTGTAACACATGAAAAAAGGCTCAGCGTTAGTAAAAGAAGTATTAGTTTTGGTAGTTTCATAGTTGGTTTATTTTGATATTATCTTGCCATCTTCCCTAATAATCAATGTTTGATTCGAAAAAGGGCTTTTTACTGAAATATTATATCCTGACGCATGATTTTCTAATACTGGTTTTAAAATTTTACCGTCGACACTAATGGTTTCTTTGGTAAGATTTTGTATTGATTTTGCCCATGTTTTATTCTTCTGATAATATTCTTTCTCCGCTCTGAATAATCCATATAATTCCCATCGCACTTTTTCTTCCTGCGGAATTGTGAAGGTTTCTTTTTCCTCTTTTGAAGAAAAATAAACGTAACCCCATTTTTCCGGTTCATGCATATTGATCACGCCCATTGGCGACCAAACCCAATTGTATTCAGGCAAAAATTTACCTTCAGCATCTTTTTTTCTTTCGTAATTCCCGTCTTTTATGGTATGCTGCCAATTGACTCTTGAGAAATTGACTCTCCAAAATTTATCTTCGGGCACATTTTTTTCATTATAGGATTTTCTATAAGATGCCCAGGGAATTGCCATTTCTAATACCCAACCTTGATCTGTATCGTTTGGGTTATTAAGCGTTCCGTTGATTTTTACTGCCGATTTCAGGCCCGGAATATTCCAGTCATTTAATACTACGTTATCATTTTCTCTATATGGTTTTGACAGAAACAGATCCCAAGCTGTATTTAAAGCATTAATTTCTAATTCATAATAGTTAAAAGTGTCGCTATCGGGATCAATGAAAACTTCAAAATCGTTGTTGTAAAAAATAATGGTGTCACGTTGTTTTAAATTTGCCCAAACATGCGGCTCATCAAGCTTTGCTAATATATAAAAATTGGTATCATCCCAGAGCATTTTAACTTTTGTTCCATATTTTGGTTTTACGTTATTCTCTATATCTTCAAAAAGGTCTGTCCAATTTACTTTATTCCATGAAGCATCGGATTCATCTCCATCAATTACGATTGGAGCAGTGGTTTTTGCGGCTAGATACGTTTTAGGCACAACTTTGTTTTTCGATTGTGAATTACCAATTACCGAAACAAAACCTAAAACAACTGTTAACCATTTCAATTTTAAACGCATGCTTCTTTTTATAAACTATTATCTTTTGTAAACTGAATTACTTCACTTAATTTACCAAATGCTATTGCTACAGCGGTGTCTGCTGCACCATAATATACGGCTAATTTATCTTCTTCTTTATCATACAAAGCGGCACAAGGGAAAACTACATTTGGTACATCTCCTACCATTTCATAAATTTCTGCCGGTCCTAATAAATACGGCTGTGTTCTGTATTTTACTTTATCCGGTGAATCAACCTCTAAAAGCGCTGATCCCATTGCATAACGAAAACCGTTGCAGGTATTGATAACGCCGTGATAAATCATTAGCCAGCCTTCTTCGGTAAGAATTGGAATTGGTCCTGCTCCTACTTTGGTACATTGCCAGGCGCTTTGCTCAAAAGGAGATGGTTTCATCACCAAACGGTGTTCTCCCCAATATTTCATATCAGGACTGTAACTAATCCAGATGTCTCCAAAAGGTGTATGTCCGTTGTCACTTGGACGGCTTAACATGGCGTATTTGCCGTTTATTTTTTGTGGAAATAAAACGCCATTTCTGTTGAATGGTAAAAAGGCATTTTCACATTGAAAAAATTCTTTGAAGTCGAATGTGTACCCAATTCCAATTGTTGGTCCGTTGTAACCGTTACACCATGTAATCCAATAACGATCTTCGATAAAAACCACGCGTGGGTCATATTTATAAGCAGATTCGATCATTTCTGTATTACCGGATTGCATTACGATTGGTTCGTGGTTAATATCCCAATCGATTCCGTTTTTACTAAAACCGGCAAAAATATTCATTTGAACCGCTTTGTTATCGCATCTGAAAACACCTGCAAATCCGTCTCCATAAGGAACAACTGCACTGTTAAAAATACTATTTGATGTTGGGATTGCGTATCTGTCAATAATTGGATTTTCAGAATATCTCCACATTACATCATTATTGTTTTCGGGTCTGTCTTGCCAGGGAATAGTACTCATTTTTTGTTTTTTTATTATAGTTTGTTTTTTTTGTTTTTGTCTAAGCTTTATCATTTTTAAACACATAGAAACATAGTTTTTGGAGCCGCATAAAAGGCGTTTCACTTGCATTAACAAATATAGCATAGCTATCTATGTGTGAGAAACTTGTTTCTTTTTGTATTCTTTTTATACACATTTAAACCTATGTTTCTATGTGTTTAAAATTATCTAATTGACTAATTATCTAATTATCTAAATTATCTAATCCTCTATTTTTCTCACTTTATCCAGCCATGTAAATTTCAAAATTGTTGTTGTCACTAAAAAGACTACTAAAGCTGTAATTGCTTTTGGATAATCTCTGATAATGAAAAATATCGGTAATAAAATCATACTCGATTGCCATACAATTCCGATGGCGCAATTAAGCATATCGGTCCAGAAATCATTGTTTTTTTCGAAAGTCTGATCTTCAATTTTTAATGTTTTATAAACCGGATTCCAGAAACCCCAAGGTCTTACGTTTTTGTAAAAAGATCTTAAAACTTCCATATCTGTTGGTTTGCTTAAAAAAGTTCCCAAAAGACAACCTAAAATAGAGAAACCAAATATTATCGGAAATAAATAAATGGCCTGCACTTGTGCTAAGTCGTATAAAAGTGTTCCTTCGGATAGGCTTCCTTTTGCCTGACCTAAAGCAAATTGCAATGAAGCAACGATCAATCCGGCGAACATTCCCCAGAAATAACCCCAGCCGTTAAAACGCCACCAAATCCATTTTAAGAAATTGGCTGCTACATAACCACCATATAAAGCGCTGGTAATCCATAAAGTAAGCGAGTTTATAGAGTCTGCAAAAAATCCCATGAAAACACCTAAACCAACAACAAGAAAAGAAGAAATCTGGCTTACCTTAATATAATGTGCATTTGTTGCAACGGGTTTGAAGTATTTTTTATAAATATCATTTACAATATAAGCCGGTCCTGCATTTACAAAAGCAGAGAATCCGGACATAAATGCGGCTAATAAACCTGCCAATAAAATTCCTTTTATTCCAACAGGAATGTATAAATTCACCACTTTTGGCATTAATAATTCTAAGTCGGCTCCGGTTAAACCTGTGTTTGCATTTAATTCAGGCGCCAGATTTACCAATGCAATTACTACGATTCCGGTAATTAATAAATATCTGGGAATAAATAAAATAAGGTTGGTAAAACCACTCATATAAGCGGCTTCTTTGACTGATTTTGTCGAAAGTATTCTTTGTAAATCATAACTTGGCGTTGGACCTGCGACACTGGCAAAAAATCCTTTAAATAATGTCATTCCGATAAAAGCGCCAAACATTTTGTATCCTTCAGAATCAATTAAGTTATTGAATGTCTGAAATTTATCACTCCATTGCGTTTCAAACTGCCATCCGAAGAAAACATTTTTCCATTCTTCGGTTATAACAGAATTGATTTGTAAATCTGAATAGTTGATAAAAGCGTAACCGGCAATTAAAACTCCGGCAACAATCATGATTAAATATTGTACAACTTCTGTCGCTACTACAGAAAACATTCCGCCTTTTACGGTATAAATTGTCGTTAATAAAATGATTATTAAGGCATAAGATCTTTCTGAAGTTAGCAGAATTAAATCTCCATAATGAAGCGTTAAATCCCATGGAAGAATAATGGTAACGAATTTTCCGATTCCTTCAAAAAAGTAAGCGATGAAACCAATTGTGGAAATAATGGCAAAAATAGCTACGATAATATGCGATGCTTTTCCGGCTCTGTCGCTTCCAAAACGGGTTAAAATCCACTCAGAACCTGTCATTACTTTTGATTTTCTGATCCAGACTGCAAGAAACATCATGACAAATATCTGATTCCATATTGGCCAAAGCCACATAAACATGAAACTTTTTACGCCATATAAAAACAGTACGCCAATCATCCAGGAAGTTCCTGAAACATCAAACATTCCTGATCCGTTGCTTAAACCAAGGAAATACCATTTAATTGTTTTCCCGCCAAGGAAATAATCATCTAATCCTTTTGATGCTTTTCTTGAAATCCAAATTCCTATTCCTACGGAGAGCAGGATATAGGCTACGATGATTGATACGTCAATAATGTCCATTAATTTTATTTGTTTTTTAGTTAGTTACGTGGTTTTAGTTTTTTATTCCCCAGTTTTTATTGGGTTCAGCTCCCATTACAAAATGCAGAATTCCGCCTTGTAGTATTTGTTGATGGGTGATGACTGTTTTATTAAATGGAACACCATTAAGTGTTGCGGATTGTATGTAGAAGTTTTTGTCTGAAACATTTTCGGCTTCGATTACAAAGGTTTTTCCTCCTTCGAGATTGATTTTTGCTTTTTCGAAAATCGGACTTCCAATTTCGTATTCGCCAGAAGCGGGATTCATTGGGTATAATCCCATTGAACTAAAAACATACCACGCCGACATTTGTCCGCAATCTTCGTTTCCGCTTAATCCGTTTGGTGTTGTATTATATTGCGTATCTAAAATATGACGTACCCAATATTGTGTTCTCCACGGCTGATTAGCGTGGTTAAACATGTAAGCAATATGATGGCTTGGCTCGTTTCCGTGTGCATATTGTCCAATTAATCCTGAAATATCGGCAGAAACATTGCTTCCTGTAATTTCTGAACTTTCTGTAAAAAGCTGTTCTAAACGTTTTGCAAATACTTCATTGCTTCCGTGTAACGAAATAAAATCATCTACATTATGTGGCACAAACCAACTGTGCTGCCATGCGTTTCCTTCGGTATAATCGGTATGTTCTCTGTGGTTGGAATGTTTTGGGTCGAAAGGTTCGTTCCATGATTTTCCATCTTCTGATTTTCCGCGCATAAATCCGGTTGTCGGATCAAATAAATGCTGATAGGCTTTTGATCGGTTTAAGAAAAACTGATAATCTTCATTTTTACCCAATGCTTTTGCCATTTGCGCCACACACCAATCATCATAAGCATATTCCAACGTAATTGTAACGGATTCATCCAGTAAATTGTACGGAATGTAACCGTATTTTTTGTAGAAATTCAATCCGCGTTCGTCCTGCATCATGGTTGTTTTCATGGCTTCGTATGCTTTTTGGGCATCAAAACCTTTTATTCCTTTTTGGTAAGCATCAACAATTACCGGAATGGAATGATATCCTGTCATTGTATTTGTTTCGTTGGCGTAAAGTGTCCAGACCGGTAATATTTTTTTTGTATCGTAATAGGCTAACATTGAGTTTACAATGTCTGCAGTTTGCTTTGGAGCCAACAATGTCAATAGGGGATTTTCTGCCCTAAAAGTATCCCATAGTGATAAGGTCGAATAAGCGGTATAATCTTTTGCTGTAACAATTTGATCATCCTCTCTTCTAAATTGACCGTTTTTATCACTATAGGTTACAGGGGCAACTTGGGTGTGGAACATTGCGGTGTAAAAAATCGTTTTTAAGGAGTCGACCGGCGTTTCGACTTCTATTTTGCTTAAAGCAGAATTCCAGATATTGGCTGCCTTCGCTTTTGTTTTTTCAAAATTAGAACTTTCGCTATCCAGATTGTCTTTGGCATTAGCCACACTTACAGATGATAAAGCGACTTTTACAAATAATTCTTCATTATTATTGGCATCAAAAAATAATTGTGCTGCTGTATTTTCTCCTTCGGCAGTTTTACCTGTAACGATTTGTTTATTAGCCAATAATTCAGATTGAGATATTGGTTTTGAAAATTTAGCGACAAAAAATACTTTTTGGTTTTTTGCCCAGCCCATACTGTTACGGTATCCGCTTATCGTGAACTGATCTTCGATTGTCAGGGCTGTTTTTAATGTTTTATCCCAATTAATAGCAAAACCAAGATCGATTACAACGGATTGTTTATCGTTTTTGGCAAATGTATATTTATGGTAAGCGGTGCGTTGTGAAGAAGTTAATTCTACATTGATTTTAGGATCTTCAAGAAAAACCTGGTAAGAGCCTGGTGTTGCTTTTTCGTTAACATGACTATATTTTGATTTATAAGGTAATTGATCGCGTGAAGTTGTTTTGGTTGTTAAATCAAGTTTTTTATTGGTTGGCATAAATAAGATGTCTGCCAAATCTCCAATTCCCGTTCCGCTTAAATGTAAATGACTGAAACCAGCTACGATAGAATCTGAATAATGGTAACCGGAACACCAATCCCAGCTCGAAATTCCATTATCCGGACTTACCTGAAGCATCCCAAAAGGAACGGTTGCACCCGGATAAGTATGTCCGTGACCACCTGTACCTATAAAAGGATTTACATGACTGGTAAAAAATTTATCTTGTTGTGTATTTTTGTCTACATTTATTTTGCAACTTGTGACCAAAATAACAAACAAAATAAGCAGCGTAGAATTCTTCATATAATACAATCTTAATTTAACTTTAAATTTAAACAAATACGACTTTTATTAAAACTAATTTAGACGGATGACGTATAAACTTAGATAAACATCAAAAAAAGTCACAAAACGTAACATATATTATGATTTTAAATTCAAGCAAATTATATCGCATTCAATTGCAATACCATATTATATTTTGGTTAACTTATTTTATATTTAATACTTTTCGATGGGGAAGTTATTTTAATGATTATTGGTATTCGTTAAAAACAAATCTTTTGGGGTTTCCTATTCACATGGCTTTATGCTATTTGAATATTCTGGTTTTGATGCCTAATTTGGTTTATAAAAAGAAATACCTGCAATACGTTATCGTTATTTTATGTGCCATATTTATTATGGTAGTTTTAAAATTCAATCTTACCTTTTTATTAATAACGCATGACGTTTGGCCTGAAGGTCCGGAAACTATAGATAAATTAACGCTCAATTATACGATTGATATGATGATGGGTGAATTATATGTGATGACTTTTGTTACGGCAATTAAGATTACTTTCGACTTTTTGAAGGAACAAAAAAGGGTTACGGATCTTGAGAAATCACAACTTGAAACTGAATTGCTTTTTTTGAAATCTCAAATTTCTCCGCATTTCTTCTTTAATACGCTTAATAATATTTATTCTTTATCTGTAGAAAAATCGAATAAAACACCAAAGATCGTTCTTAAACTATCTGAATTGATGCGCTATATGCTGTATGATACAAAAAGTACGAGACAGAGTTTAGAAAACGAAATACTTTGTATTCAGAATTATCTGGATTTGGAAAGAATTAGAAATGATGACCGACTGGAAGTAAATATGGAAGTTTCCGGAGATATTCACGATAAAGAAATTAGTCCTATTATATTATTGACATTTCTTGAAAACGCATTTAAGCATGGTGTAAATAAAAATACGGGAAAAGTAGTAATCAATATCAATTTTAAGGTTAAAGGAGATTTTTTGCATTTCACTATTACTAATCCAATGCCCGAAATTACGCCACATAAGGACAATTTTAACAAGTCTAGTGGCATAGGTTTAGAAAATGTCCAAAAAAGACTCGAATTAGGTTATAATAAAAGTGACTATAAGCTTTCATTTAAAAATAAAAAGGATATTTTTGTCGTAAAGCTTGTAATTAAGGTGTCTTAGAGACTATTTTCTTCTTTTTTACAACTATACCTACTAAAATTATTTCTCTCACAAAAATAATCGAAATGAAAATAAACTGTTTGATCATAGATGATGAGCCATTAGCAATTAATGTTATCAAAAACTATCTGGAGCCTATTGAAAATTTTGAGGTTGTAAATACTTTTAGCAATCCAATTGAAGGTCTGAATTTTTTAAAAAACAATAAGGTTGATGTGATTTTCCTGGACATTAATATGCCGGTTCTTGATGGTATAAATTTTATAAAAAGTCTGGACAATCCGCCAATACTTGTTATAACGAGTGCTTACAGTCAGTTTGCAATAGAAACTTACGAGTTGGATGTTTTGGATTATTTGGTAAAACCTATTGAATTTCCAAGGTTGATGAAAACGCTGAATAAAATTAGCAAAAGACTTAACAACACTACTAATAATAATTCGCAGGAAACCAGCAACGCTGAAAGCCCTTTTATTTTTGTTAAGATTGATAAAAAGAGAATGAAGAAAATCTTTTTTAATGAAATTCTGGTTATTGAAAGTTTAAAAGATTATCTGAAGATAAATACGCTTACAGGAAAATATATAATACACAGCACATTATCTGATTTTACAGATTTATTACCTGAAAGAAATTTTTTAAGAATACATCGATCTTACACCATTGCAATTGATAAAATTGATGCTGTTGAAGGAAATAGTATCGAAATTGAGGGCCTTAGATATGTTATTGGAAGATCGTATATTGATCATGTAAAACAAAGAATTTTGAATTCTTCGATTTAAAAGAAGTAACTTTTTGATTTTCCAAACCCGACATGTTTTAAAAACCTGTCGGGTTTTGTGTTTGAAGATTTTGCGGTAAAATAATACAAAAAAAATGCGACCATAAGGCCGCATTTTCATACAGGTAACTAACCAAAATAAACCATTTAAAAAATAATTTATTGTATTGTAAAAAAAACTAACTAAAAATAATATCTCTTGAACGCTTCAATAGCTGAATAATCTGCTAAACCTAAAGCATGATATTTTTCTGCTGTTAATCTGTTTCTGTCTTCAACTCTTACCCAGAATTCTCTACTGTCATCTCCCTGAAACATAACTCCGTCTTTTTGAGACTGGTGATAGAAAATGGCATGACGTTTTTTAAGTACCTGATCAGGACTCATTGGAACCGCCATCTCAATTTGGTATGATTCCCACTCATGCCATGCTCCTCTATATAACCAGACCCAGCAATCGTCCATAAATTTTTTGTGCTTTAATCTTTTTAAAGCTTCAAACAAACTATCTAAACAAACTTTATGGGTTCCATGAGGGTCTGCTAAATCTCCTGCTGCATAAATTTGATGTGGTTTTATCCTTTCGATAATATCACACATAATTTGAATATCAGCCTCTCCAAGGTTATTTTTCTTAACTGTTCCAGTTTCATAAAACGGTAAATCTAAAAAGTTAACATTAGAATCCGGCACACCTAAATATCTGGTGGCTGCAACAGACTCACTTCTTCTAATCAATCCTTTTAATTTTCTAACTTCTAATGAATCAATATCATTTTCCTTTTTATTCTTTAAAAAGTTGATGATATTTTCAGATTCAACAGAATTTTTATTCAATGCCATCGAAATTTCAGCAAATTTTAAAGCTTCTTCATTCGAAACAGCGATATTTCCTGAGGTTTGATACGCAATATGCACATCGTGACCCTGCTCTACCAATCTGTCAAAAGTTCCTCCCATCGAAATAACATCATCGTCAGGATGTGGACTAAAAATGATAATTCTTTTTCTTTCCGGTGTTGCGCGTTCCGGTCTGTACGTATCATCTGCATTCGGTTTTCCGCCTGGCCAACCGGTAATGGTTTGCTGCATTTTATTAAACATTTTAATGTTCAAATCATATGCAGTTCCTTCTTCCGTTAACACACTAGACATGCCGTTATCGTTATAATCTTTGTCTGTTAATTTCAAGAAAGGTTTTTTAGTCAATTCGCTTAACCATGCAACCGCTTTCAGTTTTAACTCTTCGTCCCAAACCACTGATTTTACTAACCAAGGCGTTTTTACACGTGTTAATTCTGATGAAGCTTCGGTATCTAAAACAAAAGTTGTGTTGTTGTGCTGTTGTAAATACGTTGCCGGTACTTGCGAAGAAATATTCCCTTCAATTGTTTTTTTAATAATTTCAGCCTTGCTGATTCCCCATCCAAGCAGTACAATTCTTTTAGCATTTTTTACCGTGCCAATTCCCATTGTAATTGCTTTTCTAGGCACATTGTCTATACCTAAAAATGATGAAGCAGCATCTGTACGGGTTAAATGATCAAGTGTGATGCTTCTGGTTCCTGAATTAACGTGTGATCCCGGTTCATTAAAACCAATGTGACCTGTTCTTCCAATTCCTAAAAGTTGAAAATCTAAACCTCCATAGGCTTTAATTTTCATTTCATAATCGATACAATATTGTTGTAAATCTTCATTACTTATTTTTCCGTCCGGAATATTTATATTTTCCGGGTGAATGTCAACATGATCAAAAAGATGCTCATGCATGAAATGATAATAACTTTGAATACTATTTTTATCCATTGGATAATATTCATCTAAATTAAAGGTCACCACATTTGCAAAACTCAAACCTTCTTCTTTATGTAATCGAACTAATTCTTCGTAAACTTTTACTGGCGAAGATCCCGTTGCTAATCCTAAAACGCAAGGTTCGTTTAGTTCATCTTTTCTTTGAATTATGTTTGCTATTTCCTGAGCAACTAATATTGAAGCCTCTTTTGATGATTCGAAAATAACGTTGTGAATCTTCTCAAAACGCGTTTCTTCAAATTTTCCAGCTTCTTTAAAATTTATGCCTTCTTTAATCATTTGCCTGTTTCATTTAATTTATAGTATAAAATTAAGAATTAGTCTGCCGATAAAATTAAAAATTCGACTAATGACCCGTTAGCTTCGGCAAAAGACATAATTAGAAACTTTAAAAAATTTCATCTTCAATTATGACTTACTATTTTATTTTTCAACTACATTTATTTCACTTATAGAAACTGTTTGTCCTTTTCCTTCAGAAGATTTTGCAACAAAACGCAGGTATCTTGCTTTCGTTTCGACAAATGTTTTTATTTGTTCGATTGGATTATTTTTAATGTTCGAAAACTCACCTTCAGATTGTAATGTCCATTTTACATTATCTAAACTGGTGTAGAATTCATAATTTGAAATTAAGTTAAGATTGTTTCCTACTTGCTGCGGAACATAAGTAAATCCGCTAATTTTAAGAACAGTTCCCATATCAATAGACACCTCTTGCGGAAGTTTATTGGTTTCATTTCCGAAGCCCCAATCAGTATTTGGATTTCCATCAATTATTTTAACGGCCGAATTTAAATCTCCACTTGAAACAGCAACAATTTTCCATTTTTCTTTTGAAATTCCATACTTTGCCGTTTTTATAGCACTGTATATTTTTTCTTCTTTATTGAATGAAACTGCTTTTATCTGAACTGCTTTGTTGTATTTAAATACTCCTTTATATAAGGTACTTTTTTCGGTTGGATTACTTCCGTTAACGGTATAATAAATACTATTTTCTTCATCAGATTTCATTGTAACATTTCCGTTTTTGTCACGTTGAATTTCAGGCATACGAACAAAAGTTGGCGCATTATAAGCCTGAATATTAGATATTACAATACTAGCTTTTGAATCAGTAATATTTATTCTAAGTGCCGAAGCAGTGACTCTGTCTATTCTTAAAATTCTTTTGTAACCAATGGTTGTTTCGCTGGTAATATTTTTCCATTGTCCGTCAACTTTGGCTTCAACAGTAAAAGCTTTAACACGTTGTCCCAATTTTATATATTCCTGAAGCAGAATACGATCAATTACTGTGGGTTTATCGAATTCAAATACAATAGATGCCGTTTCTATATTGTCATCTGTTGCCCAATACGTGTTTTTATTATTATCCGTAACATTTTTGGCAGCAAATTCATTACTGTTTCCTCTAACATTATCGGCAGTAATTTTACTTCCTGCCAATAATTCTGTTTTAAAATCTTCTTTTATAGTGGCAACCAATTCTTTTAATCTTGCTTCATCATTTTCATGCACCAAACCTCTTTTGTCGACAGGAAGATTAAGTAATAAAGTTGCATTTCGACCAATAGATTCATAATAAATGTCGACCATTTCATCCAAAGGGCGAACTTTGTCATCTTCAACACTATGATAAAACCATCCCGGTCTTATTGAAACATCTGCTTCTCCGGGAACCCATTTTTCCCCATCTTCATGCCCCGACATAAACTCTGTATAATGAACCTTCCCCGCCAATTCATCTTTCTGACGCAAAAGCGACCAATTTGTTTTTCCGGCACGACCTTCTTCATTTCCAATCCATCTTGCTTCTGCTGGTCCAACTCCCCAAACTAAAGTTTTTGGAGCTAATTCATAAATCATTTTATACGTTTCATCCCAGTTATAATATTCTAGCGTGTTTATTTTTCTGGTTTCATTTGCACCTCCATAATAACCATCGCCACCGTTGGCACCATCAAACCACATTTCGAAAATATCGCCGTAATTAGTTAGTAATTCTTTTAATTGATTCCTGAAATAGGTAATATAGCCTGGTTTTCCGTATTCAGGATGATTTCTGTCCCAAGGTGAAAGATATAAACCCAACTTTAAATCGTATTCTTTGCAAGCAGCTGCTAACTCTTTTATAAGATCACCTTTGCCATTTTCCCACGGAGAGTTCTTCACAGACCGTTCTGTATAAGCCGATGGCCACAAACAAAAGCCATCATGATGTTTTGCAACTAGAATAATTCCTTTCATTCCGGCAGCTTTCACAACACGAGCCCACTGACGAACATCTAAATTTGTTGGATTAAAAAGCTGTGGAGATTCATCGCCATAACCCCATTCTTTATTTGTAAAAGTATTTAATGAGAAATGCACAAAAGCATAAAACTCCATTTCATGCCAATCAAGCTGTTTTTGCGTTGGAAGTGGTCCAAATGGTTCAGGAGATTTCACTAATTCCTGACTATTAACAGTTGTTATTATGCAAAAAAAACTCAGCAAAAGAAAAAGGTTTTTCATCACGATTGGAATTAAAATTTTGGTGATTAGCTAATTGAAAACATAAATTTAAAGTAAATGAGCATTTTAATTGATACTATTTCGACCAATGACATTTTTTAGATAGCATTGGGAAAATTATTAAAATAAAAAAGCAACTCCGATGAAGTTGCTTTTTTGGTTTTTCTTTAAGAATGAAAATTATTTATCTTTTTCTAAAGTCTTAATCTTTCCAGTCAAAATTTTATTTTCTTCGGTTAGTTTTGAATTATTGCTTTCAAGATTCGTTACTTTTTTATTTATGTCGATTACATAAAGTGTTAGTTCTTCAATTTTTTGAAGCAGTTTAGCATTCATTTCTCCTAAATTAATTCCGTTTTCGAGAACCTCTTTTTCGCTTGGAATATTTTCTAAGTGCCCTTTTTTATTGATGTGTTTTTCGACTTCTTCAAGTGTTGGCAAATCATATTCTTTCTTAAAAACAAAATCTGACCATCCATTCGCATCAACTTTTACTTCCTGAGAATGGATTGTTCCTTTTACATCAAGTTTGTTATTTGGCGACGCAACACCAATACCTACATTGCCTGTATTATAAGTAACGCTTGTACCATTATTTTGCCAATTACCTAGAGAACTAGACAACAAACCAGCATAGGGAGATGTGGCTTCCGGATGTATGAAAAATAATTCTGAAAGACCTACAATACCTCCCTGTCCCTCATAGAATGTAAATTTTAATTTAGTATAAGCGCCTCCAACTGGAATTTTTGTTGAAAAGTTGTAATTATCATAATCAACAACTGAATAATCAGCCATTACCCTCCATGTATTTGCACCGTTATAGGTATCATATCCTTCTATCTTAAACCTGCTTGCCGGCAGATAACGAGTCGTCCAGCCAACCCATGCCCCAGCCTGTGTGTGATAACCCGGTAATCCTTCAATAAGAATTACCATAGGATTTGCTGTTGAAATACCTGGAACATAACTTGGCATCATACCTCCATCAAACATCGCTGCTAAATTTTGAGTTGGACCTTGTTGTGTAACAGTAAACCTGGTTGTTGCATTAAACAAAATATTATGTTCCCAGCCAACTGGGGTTACATTGGTTGAAAATGTTTGGCTTTGGATACTTTGTGATAATAATATCGCAAATAATAATGGAATGATTTTTTTCATGTTAAATTCAGTTGGTTTTTTTAAAAGTTTTACGGCTAATATATGATTTTACCATTATTTATCTTAAATAAATTAACAGAAAAATACCACTAATAAATTAGTCCTAAAATAGATTTCATTGTTAATTATCAAAGTGAAGGACTTAAAAAACAAGAAATTTAAGGTTTTTATTAGTTAATAAATTCTCTTAAAAGAAAGCTAAAATTTTAACAATCAATTACATCTATTTTATTAGATTTGTTAAAAATTGATTAAAATTATAATAATAAAATTCACACGATAATCTATATTATTTCAATTGAAAGAAATTAAAGTTATCTAATTAAAAATCAGCGTTATGTTAAAAAAAATTGTTGTTCTGGCAGTGTTAATTTGTAGTGCATGTCAAACGACCCAAATTAAAAATGAAGCGTATAAATTTTCATCTTCTGTTGTTGAATTAGGAAGTATTGGAACAGCTAAGTTATCATATAATCAAAATAAATTTGAAACTAAAGGATTACCAAAACTAGAAAATAATATTCGTGTAGAAATTGGTATTGTACCTTACAATAAAAAATTAAATAAAATATATAAATCAAAAGCCAAATACAATCAAAACCAAACTAAGGTTGCTTTTATTGACAGTTTGCCTATTAAACCTGAATTGGTTACTATAAAAATCCTGGATGTTGCAGGATTGGTAAATGAAATAAATGCAGATTATAATGCTGATATTTTAAAGCTTTTGATAAATACTCAAAAATCGAAAATAGTCTCAAGTTTAGCAATTAGTTTATCTACTGATGAAATTGCAAAAATCAGACAGGCTGATGCTTTTTATCTAATTAATAATCAGTATAAAAAATATGCGGTTGCTTTATTTAAATCAGGGAAAAAAGTAAATACCATAGATATAAATCCGGAAACTATTGTAGCTTATCAATTGAGTTCTTTTTGCTGGGCGAATTCTGACAGAGGAAACTGGTATGTTGCCGATATTGTTAATGAAGGAAGCAAATGTGCCGGAACTACTCAATCTAAAATAAGTAAAAAGAAAAAAAACAAAGACTTATTTGACATGTAAGTCTTTATCATTTAACAAATAGGTTTTTGAATCTAAAAAACAATCCAATTTTATTATGAACAAAATTTCCTTATATAAATATTTTTCTTTTTTAATAATGCTAGGTTTTATTTCCTGCGAAGAAATATTATTGGTTGATGATATCTCTAAAGAAGAAGTTGTTCTTGTTGCTCCCGGAAACAATGTCGCTCTTTCATCAACCGGTGTGACTTTATCATGGAATGCTGTTGAAGGTGCAGACAAATACCAACTTCAAATTGCAATTCCAAATTTTGATGCGCCGCAGCAATTAGTACTTGATTCTTTGGTTACAAAAAACTCTTTTACTCAACAATTAAATATTGGAAAATATGAATGGAGGGTAAAAGCTGTAAATAGTGCCTATGAAACGGCTTACACTAAAAGAAGTTTTGAGATTTTAAACAATGATGATTTTCAAAACAATACTGTGATCTTATTAACTCCTTCGAACAATACAATTACCAAAACAGCTTTACAAAAATTATCTTGGGATCCTATTATTGGTGCTGCAGATTATCAACTTCAAATATTAGATGAAAACAATACTCTCGTAAAAGAACAAAGTACTGCGGCAACTTTGCTGAATTTTACTTTTGATGAAGGAAAATATACCTGGAAAGTAAGGGCTAGTAATGGAACTGCCCAAACATTATATACTTCTAGATCGATTTTGATAGATAGCAAAGCGCCAAACACTCCTACCCTTTCAAGTCCTGCAAATGCGAGTTCTACAACCAGCACGGATATAAACTTTCAATGGAGCAGAACACCTATTGCCGGTAGTACTGAAAGAGATAGTATTTATGTGTATAAAGAGAGCGCTTTAATAAATTTAAATTTTAAGGACAAGGCTACAAGTCCATACAATAAAACTCTTATTGTGGGAACTTATTACTGGCTTGTAAAATCATTTGATGAAGCCGGAAATGAAAGCGCAAGAAGTACCGTTTTTAATTTTACCATTAATTAATTTTAGAAAATCAACTATTGTTTATACTTACTTTTTAACTTTTACTATAAATTTCTATGAAAAAATTAATTTCATTAACTCTTGTTTTTTTTTGCATAAGTATTTCATCAAAAGCACAAAATACTACATTTAATAACGTTTCAATTGGCACGGATAATCCAGCGTATGGTATAAAAATTAAGGCTAATTTTCCAGGTGTAACCGGAGGTTGGGCCAGAGGTTTTTATGTAACAAATGAAAATGATACTCAAAAATACATTTCATTGGGATCTTTGGGATCTACCACAAATGGAGTGGCAACTGTTACAAACAGTTTTATTGGTACTGATTATAACAATCAATACATGACATTTTTACCTAATAAAAATATCGGAATTGGAGCTAGTAATCCACAAAATGTATTACAAATAGGTGATTTTGTCAATAATTTAAACTACAAAATAAGTCTTCCGGGATCATATAATTTTGAAGAAATAAAACTAGGTCAATATGGAAATGGCAGGACTGGATTAGAAATGATAACTCATACAAATACTGCCAGCTCATTTGGGGTAAGACTATTTGCCGGGACTGATACGGGAATGGATGGTTTACAAATTCAGACTGCCGATCCTTCAAATTCTGCAGCTGGTTTAACTTATACTACCCGATTAGCTGTTATTTTGAATGGGAATGTTGGTATTGGCACAATTGTTCCTGATGAAAAATTAACCGTTAAAGGAAAAATCCATACGCAAGAAGTACGAGTTGATATGGCTGGACCGTTAGTTCCTGATTATGTTTTTGCGAATGATTACAAACTAAAATCATTACAAGAAGTTGAGGATTATATTAAGGAAAACAAACATTTACCTGAAATTCCGTCTGCACAAGAAATTGAAAAAAACGGTTTGATGCTGGCGGAAATGAATATGAGTTTGTTGAAGAAAATGGAAGAAATGACGCTTTATATGATTGAAATGAAGAAAGAGAATGAAAAGCAAAATAAAGAAATAAAAATATTAAAAAGCAAACTTTCAAAATAGTAGGCATGAAAACTAAAATAATCACAATTACCTCAACTTTATTGATTACAATTACAGCCTTTTCCCAACAAATTGGAGACGGAAGGTCATTACGTATAAATGATTTTACGGTGCCTCTTAAAGCAGGATTGTATGAAGCACAAAGTCCAGTAGGAACAATTCCTGACTTAACTTATGGTGGTTATCAGCATTTATTTGTCATTCGGCATTCTAACGATGTAAATAACCACGAATTACAAATTGCTTCAAGTTTTTCTGATAACGACAGATTATTTTTTAGAAAATCAGCAAGTTATGAATTAAACCCAATTAACCCCAATTGGAATGAATTGGCAACTCGAGGAACTAATAATTTTATTGGTGATCAAAATATAAGTGGAAATGTTGGTATTGGTACTATAACCCCATCAAATCTTCAAGGCTGGGGTAAAGTGCTAGATGTTGCAGGTGATCATCATTCAAAAATTCTGGCAACTGCAGAAAATGCTTTATATAAGGTTGGTATTTTTTCACACAATCAAGAATGGTATGGCGGCGGCGGTTTTGTTGGTACAGAAAGTGATCATCCTTTACATCTAATAACAAATTATAATGTTAAAATGTCAGTGCTTACAAATGGTAACGTAGGTATTGGTACTCTAAACCCAACCTCAAAACTTACGGTTGCAGGAAATATTGCTTCGCGCGAAGTAAAAGTAACGGTTGATGCCGGAGCTGATTTTGTTTTTGAAAATGATTATGATTTACCTTCTCTGGATTCTGTAGATAAATTTATCAAAGAAAATAAACATTTACCGGAAATTGCTTCTGCTGAAGAAATGAAGAAAGACGGAATTAATTTATCTGAAATGAATATTAAACTCTTGCAGAAAATGGAGGAAATGACGCTATATATGATTGAGCAAAATAAAAAGATTGAAATTCTCGAAAAAAAAGTTGGCGAAATCTTAAAAAAATAAACTTATAACTATTTAAATAAATGAAAAAAACAATACTTTTTACCTTTTTAGTTTGTTTCAGTTTTACGGCGCTTTTAGCAAACTCTTCTAAAAATTATACTTCCAGCAGCTTAAATGTTACTGAATATGAAACCAGTGTAACTTTTCCTGCAGGATATGTCATTGGCGATTATATTGAATTTTTAAAAGTTGCTCCAATATCTGCTTCTGCAAGCGGTTATTATCAAATATCTATCAGTTATACAAGAAATAGTATTGCATCAGGTGCCACACATCTTGCATCAATCTCTCATGCAAATCCAGCAATATGGAGGGAAACCGGACGCATTAATAATAACCCATATGTGGGAACTATGCTTAACTTTACAGTAGACTGTAATACTGAATATGCAAATCCTAGATTTAGAATTAGAGCAATAAACACTTTCGGAACCACAACAAGTAGTCTTACTGTTTATATAAAAGTAACTTCAATAAACATAAACAGCACATATACGGCTTCAAATATTACCGGAAATGATTTAACCGTATCAAGATTTCTTCCAATGACATCAGACTGGGATTTATATGTAGGTGATGTCTTTACTGCAAACGGTGCTTCTCTTGCTATCAAAGCAATTCAGAATGGAAATGTTGGTATTGGAACGGCTATACCAGACGAAAAATTAACCGTTAAAGGAAAAATCCATACTCAAGAAGTACGTGTAGATATGCTGGGACCACTTGTGCCAGACTATGTTTTTACCGAAGATTATAAACTCAAAACACTACAAGAAGTTGAAGAGTTCATTAAACAAAATAAACATTTACCGGAAATTCCATCTGCTCAGGAAATTGAGAAAAATGGTTTAATGCTGGCGGAGATGAATATGAGTTTGTTGAAGAAAATGGAGGAAATGACACTTTACATGATTGAACAGAATAAAAAAATAAATGAACTTGAACAACAAAATAAAAAATTTGCTGATCTAGAAAACCGCTTGGCAAAAATTGAAAATAATTCAAAATAGAATCTAAATGAAAAAGTCAATACTTCTATTTGTAATTCTATTTACTTCTATTGCAAATGCTCAAACTTATTTTCCATTGCGAAATGTAGAAACAAATCTGGAATCTTTTTCCGGAATAAATGGACAATGGATTGCAGTTACCCCAACAAACAACCACTTAACAGGCAACTATTATCAAGGTCTAAACTTTGGTTTTGATGTTAACAATTATGCAAGTTTAGTAAATGCAATTGGAACAAATGACTTATATTTTGGAAGATGGGATTATGCATGGAAAGGATGGAGTAAAATATGGCACTCCGGAAATCTAAATAATGCAACTACTGATTTTACTGCTAAAACAATAAATAGCTCAAAAATTAATTTAGTTGTTTCAGGTGGCCAAGACTTAATAGATGCTTTTACTATTGACGTGGGTTCATTTGGAACTGCAGAAAATGCTGCGAGAAGTACTTATTTTAGAGTTAGGGATGTTGGTGCTGGTTATGGCATTCCTTTTATTATAAAAGGAAATGGTTATGTAGGTATTGGCACAACAAATCCAACTTCATTGTTGACTGTTGCAGGAAATATAAATTCACGCGAAGTAAAAGTAACGGTTGATGCCGGTGCTGATTTTGTTTTTGAAAAAGATTATAATTTACCTTCATTAGATTCTGTAGATAAATTTATTAAAGAGAATAAACATCTGCCTGAAATTGCTTCTGCTGAAGAAATGAAAAAAGACGGCATCAATTTATCTGAAATGAATATTAAACTTTTGCAGAAAATGGAGGAAATGACTTTATATATGATTGAGCAAGAAAAGAAAAATAACAAACAATCTCAAGAGATAGAGGTATTACAACAAAGACTTTCTAAACTTGAAAATCAATTAAAATAAAAAAATATGAAAATCAAATTAATATTTTTGGTGATTTTAATTTCAACTGTATTTGTAAATGCTCAAATCTATACTCCTAGTGGTACGATTCAAGGTTCATCTGGAAATAATAATGTAGGGATTGGGATCAATGCTCCATTACACAAATTAGATGTATATGGCACACATAATGATTCAAGAATTTTACTACATTCCTTAGGAGGAGGATATGACGTAAACCAAGCTGATCTAATGCTTTGGGCCAGCGAACCTGGATTAACTTACACAGGAGTTGGAATTGGAAACAATATTAGTAACTATACCACAACAAATGGACTCTTAAAATTATTAAATCCAGCAAGAGGAGGATCTTATATTAGATTGTTAGATGCCTCAATGTCCTTTAATGTTGTTACATCCGGAGCTGTAGACAAACAGGCTTTAACCATAGACACTAATGGAAATATAGGAATTGGTACAAATAATCCCAATAGTAAGCTGGAAATAATGGGATCTTCTCAGATAGGATATGAAATTGGAACATTAAAATTAAAAAGTTCGACATTAAATCAATTTATGTATTTTGGTTATGATGATCAGTTTTCCGCAGGATATATTCAAAGCGTTAAACCTGGAACAGACCAGCAAAACATACTTATTGCCCCTGTAGGTGGTAATGTAGGAATAGGAACGAAATCTCCAGACGCTAAACTAGCAGTAAATGGTACAATCCATTCTAAAGAAGTAAAAGTCGATATGATTGGCTGGTCAGATTTTGTATTTAAAAAAGAATATAATTTGCTCACTCTTGACGAAGTAGAAAAACATATTAATGAAAAAGGTCATTTAGAAAATATTCCTAGTGAAAAAGAAGTTCTTGAAAATGGAATTAATTTGGGTGAGATGAATGCAAAATTGCTTCAGAAAATTGAGGAATTGACGCTTTATATAATTGGACAAGAAAAAAGGAATAATAACCAATCTTTAGAAATCGAGCAATCTAAAAAAGAAATTGAATTATTGAAAAAAGAAAACGAAACTTTTAAATCTATTTTTGAAAGATTGGCTAAAATTGAAGAAAAATTAAAATAATAATTAAATGAAAAAAGTATTACTCCTTATTATAATTCTATACAATCTAACAATTCACAGTCAAACTTTTAATGGTTATCTCGACTCACAAAGTCTAAGTTGGTCTATGGATCAAAAAGATTTTAATAGCCTTCCAAGGGTTGGAATAGCTCCTATGTCTATCAAATTATGGGACAATTATAATGGTTTAAATGCACCTTCTCAATTTGGTTCACTTCTTGAAATAAATGGAAGAACAAACCATTTAGTTTCTCAACTTTACTTCGATAATACTTGGGTAGGTGGAAGAATACAATACAGAAGTGCTTTTTACAGCCAAGATACCTGGGAAAGCTGGCGATATCTTTTAGATTCTAAAAGTGATGTTGAATCAATTGGGAATTTAAAAATAGCGGGAGCTGGAAACAGTTTTATTTTAAATGGAAATTTAGGAATTGGTACAAATAATCCCAATAGTAAGCTGGAAATAATTGGATCTTCTCAGATAGGATATGAAATTGGAACATTAAAATTAAAAAGTTCTACATTAAATCAATTTATGTATTTTGGTTATGATGATCAGTTTTCCGCAGGATATATTCAAAGCGTTAAACCTGGAACAGACCAGCAAAACATACTTATTGCTCCTGTAGGTGGTAATGTAGGAATAGGAACGAAATCTCCAGACGCTAAACTAGCCGTAAATGGTACAATCCATTCTAAAGAAGTAAAAGTTGATCTGCTAGGCTGGTCTGATTTTGTATTCAAAAAAGAATATAATCTACCAACACTTCAAGAAGTTGAAAAACATATTAATGAAAAAGGTCATTTAGAAAATATTCCGAGTGAAAAAGAAGTTCTTGAAAATGGAATTAATTTGGGTGAGATGAATGCCAAACTTCTTCAAAAAATTGAAGAGCTGACATTATATAGTATTCAACAAAACAAAAAAATCGCAGAACAAACTAAAGAAATTGAGTCCTTAAAGGATTTAGTTTTGAGAGTTGCAAAAATTGAGAAAGAATTAAGTCAAAAATAGTGTGGCGATGAAAAATAAAAAAAACATATACATTCTTTTACCTCTGGTATTATTTGTTTGGGGCGCCGTTTTATTTCAGGTTTTTTCATTTGCAAAATCAGATGAAACAATTCCTTTAAGCAATTCAGAATTCACAATAAAACCGCTTAAAATAAATCAAAGACAATCTTTTGCCATAAATGTTAATTACAGGGATCCTTTTTTAGGAAAAGCTTATGCACCACAAACTGCTATTTCATTAAAAAAGAATAACTCGAAATCATCTCAGCCTGCTAAACCAAAAGAAACATTAGTTTGGCCAACGATTCTTTATAAAGGAATGATATCTGATACTAAAGATAAAACCAAGATTTTCATGCTTATTATCGACAATAAGAATTATTATATGAAAATTGGTGATACAGAAAATGAGATATTTTTAAAAAGCGGCGATAAAGAATCTGTTTATGTAAAATACAAAGGAAACCTCAACCTTATAATGCTACAGGATTGAGACTAAAAATTAAATCGGGTGCTTTACAATTTACTGTTTTCGTAGCAGTATTAATCGCTTTACTTTTAGCCGGGCTCATTTTGTATGCTTATACTTTTGTTTATATGAAAGAGCAATCGAAAGGCGCAATTGAAAATATTCAATTTTCGGATATCGGCATACAGAGTTTATTAGAACAACAAGAATTAAGCATTGACACTGTTCAGATTGATTTTATTAAAAAAGAAAATCAAATCATTAAAACTCATTTATCTCAATGGGGAGTTTTTGAAAAAGCAATTACTATTACACAATATCGAAAAAAGAAATTCACCAAAGCCGCTATTATTGGTTCACTTATTAAAGCAGCAGAATCTCCTACTCTATTTTTGCAGGAAACATATAATGCTCTAACTGTTGTTGGTAATACAAAAGTTAAGGGTGTTGCTTATTTACCAACCCAGGGGGTTAACTCTGGCTATATAGCCGGAAATAGTTATTATGGTTCTCAGCTTATTTATGGCACAATTAAGAAGAGTGGTCCTGAATTGCCAAAAATCAATAAATCTGTTTTAGATAACATTGAAAACTATTTAAAATCATATAAGCCTGAGAATGAAAAGGATTATATTCGTTTAGAAGGCAGTTTAAGAATTATAAATTCATTTAAATCGTCAACAAAAAGTTATTATTCTGCAAACGAGATTATTCTGGATAATCATATTAGCGGAAACATTATTATAAAATCGGAAACCGGAATTAAGGTTAAGAAATCGGCTTTACTAAAAGATGTGATCTTAATTGCTCCCATAATTGAAATTGAAGACGAAACTATCGGGAATTTTCAGGCTATTGCTTCAAAAAGAATTTCCGTTGGAAAAGCGTGTCAATTAAATTATCCTTCGGCTTTAGTTTTGTATCAGGATAACAAAAGCAGCCCTAATGAAGTTTCAAATAATTCTTTGGATAATAAAATTTTTATAGATTCTAATAGCGCCATAAAGGGAGTTATATGCTACTTGCAAACGAAGACTGTTCCAGATTTTCAAACGCAAATTGTTTTGGAAAAAGATGCGAAAATTAAAGGGCAAGTATATTGTAACGGTAATTTTGAGTTACGAGGAACGGTATCCGGATGTGTTTATACGAAACAATTTACAGCCAATCAATCGGGATCTATTTTTGTGAACCACATTTATAACGGAACTATTGAAAACGAAAATATTCCGGCTATTTATGGTGGAATCATTTTAGACCAGCAACCAAAAACAGTTTTGCAATGGTTATACTAAAAAAGATAAAGTCGGCAACATTAATTGAAGCTTTGGTTGCAACAGTTTTAATCGTAATCATATTTGTAATTGCAAGTTTGGTGCTTAATAATCTGGTTTTAAATACTTTCTCTAAAAACACGCATGCTATAGAAACCAGAATCAATGAAATTGAATATGAAATTGAGAATGGGATTATAAAATTACCATATCAGGAAAATTATAAAGACTGGGATATTAGTATTGAATTAGAAACTGTATCTGCAAAAAAAATAATTTCTATTTCGGCTATAAATAATATTTCTAAAAAAGAAATTTCAAAGCAGCAAACAATATGGCAACAAAAAAATTAAAATCATTTACTCTGGCCGAATTATTAGTTGTTATGATTATAACTGCTATTGTAGTTGGTATGGCATTTAGTGTTTTGCGTATTGTGCAAAAACAAATTCATGCAATTCAGACAAATTTTGATAAAACAAGCACACTTGCTCTTTTTGAACAAAAACTATGGCAGGATTTCAACGAACCGCACACTATACTGTATGACAATCAAAAACAAATTTTAATAATGACTTCTGAAATAGATACTGTAACGTACTCATTTAAAGAAGAATTTACCATGAGAAACCTAGACACTATTAAATTAAAAATTATCCCCGGCAAAGTCTTTTTTCGAGGAAAAGAAATTAATAACGGATGCATCGACGCATTAAGTTTGTTGGCTAACACTACTCTGCCAGACTATGAAATATTTGTTTCGAAAAAAAATGATGTAACCTTTTTTATGAATCAGGATGGCCTTTAAAATAGAAAATACCCCAAACAAAAAAACTATTCAGTCTAACAATTCGAGTAGTATAGAAAGCCTGTTGAAAAAGGAAATCACTCTTTTTGGCGACAGTTTTAACAATAAAAAGAAACAAGCTTTTTATCAGGAATTATCGGTTCTGTTAAAAGCGGGAGTTAGTTTTAAAGAAGGATTATCTCTAATTGCTGAATCACTAAAAAAGAATGCTGATAAAGAGCTAATTCAGTCAATATTGAACGATGTTGTAAATGGAAAACCATTTTCAGATGCTTTACAAACCTCAAAATTATTTACGGAATACGAATATTATTCTATTCAAATTGGTGAAGAAACAGGAACAACAGCACAAGTATGTCAGGAACTTGGTCATTTTTTTGAACGCAAAAATGAACAAAAACGTATTATAATTGCTGCTCTTACCTACCCTTCTATCGTATTAAGTACAGCTGTTTTGGTTGTTGTTTTTATGTTAAGTTATGTTGTGCCGATGTTTGAGGGGATTTTCAAACAAAACAATATGGAATTGCCTTTTCTGACTCAAATAATCGTCAAACTTTCGGGTTTAACTAAAACATACGGTGTTTATTTTTTGATTGCAATTGTGCTTTTTGTTTTCTCAACTCAATTTTTTAAGGACAATGCCAAATACAAAAAAACACTGCATTATTTTTTAATCAAAATTCCCGTGATTGGTCCTTTTATGACAAAAGTATATTTAGCACAATTTACACAAGCAGTTACTTTATTAACAACGGCAAAAGTGCCGCTTTTAAATAGTATTCAAATGGTTAAAAAAATGATACGTTTTGTTCCCCTTCAAGATGCTTTAGAAAAAGTGGAAGAAAGTATATTAAAAGGAAACAGCCTGAGCGCAAGCTTGAAAAACAATTCTCTTTTTGATAACAGAATCATATCGCTTGTAAAAGTAGCCGAGGAAACCAACCAAACCGAATATGTTTTCAAACAGCTCAGTGAACAATACAATCAGGAAGTTGTACAGCAATCTAAAATTATGACTACGGTTTTAGAGCCTTTCATTATTCTTTTTGTTGGGGTTTTGGTTGCTGTTTTATTGGTTGCGATGTATTTACCTATGTTTCAACTTAGTAGTGCTATTGCATAAACAAAAATAATATTTAATAAAAGACTTATTGACAAGTAAGATTTATTGTGTTAATATATTTTTCAATCGTTATAGTTGTAATTTGGATTTTATTACCTAAACTTGTTTCGTCACAAAATTATTCATTAAATTTTATTATCAGAATCTATTGTACCAAAGCTATATCTTAAACATTTTCAAATTTCAAACCAAACCTCATTATTAATAAATATTTCAAATTAAATTATGAAGAAAATTGTAATCTTATTTATTTCAATCATTTCCATAATAAATTCCTATTCTCAAAATCAAGACATTGCTTATCCACATGTCGTTCCAATGACTCCAAATGCGGCTGAACTTGCAAAATATGCAGATTACCCTGTATCTTATTATACCGGAACGCCTAGCACTAATATACCCCTCTACGAAATAGACGTAGATGATTTTAAGCTGCCTATTAACCTGACCTATCATGCATCGGGAATTAGGGTAGATCAAGAAGCTACATGGGTTGGTTTAGGCTGGTCGCTTGATGTAGGAAGCAGAATTTCAAGAAGTGTAAATTGCACAGATGATTTTTTGATTACCCAACCAGACCCTAATTACGTCCCTATATCAATGGGATACTATGATGCCCCTGAACAAAACTCAATACTACAAACACATTTTGATCCTCCAATTATCAGTCCATGGCAGGCTTCTTCTGGATATCGTTTAATTTACGATTCTGAACCAGATATTTTTTATTATAATTTACCTGGTATGAACGGTAAATTTATATTAGATAAATCGAGGGGAGCCGTTTTATTTGATAAATCTCATAATTTAAAAATAGAAGTAGTTAAAAACGCTGTTGGTACAAATACAATTGCATTTAAAATTACAGATGCTCAAGGAAATCAATATTTTTATAATAGATGGGAGATTACCAAAAATTATTCACAAACCGGATTCCTAAATAAAAACATACATACAGTAGCTAACCCCGTATACGATAATGAAACAATGAGTTTTGTAGCTTTCGACAGGGAAGACGATACTGGTATCGTATCAGGACCTCAAAGCCCTTATCCAATGATAACAAGCTGGTGTTTGACTAAAATAATTACAAACCATGGCAAAGAAATTAACTTTACTTATGATGTAGAAACACAAAATCTTCCAGTACAGGAATCTTGTGAAAACTATTTACGTAATCATTCTAGTTATCTATATTATTATAAATCAAAAATAGTTAATACTGCTTTACGTTTAAAGAAAATCGAAGGTGATTTTGGACGTATTGATTTTACTACTTCTTCGAGATATGATATAAAAGGTGATAGCGAGAAATTAGATGCAGTTTGTATATATAATAGCACTAATACTTTAATAAAATGTTACAAATTTGATTATAGTTATTTTAATAATGATTATGCAGAAAATTCTCTATACACTCATGTTTTTAAAAGGCTGAAATTAAATAAACTTACTGAATATACTTCAACTACTCCATCAACAAACGGATATAATACAGCATATTATGCAAATATACCTTTGAATAATGGATATAACTTTGAATATTATCAAGGTGATTTTCCTCCCAAAAATTCTAAAAATGTTGATTATTGGGGATTTCAAAATGGAAGAACATATGGAGAAAATTATTATATAGGATTAAAACTTAATAATGTGAATTACTCTGGTGTAAAAAAGGATGCTAATTTTGATAAAACGATAATAGGAACATTAAAAAAAATCAACTATCCAACCGGAGGTGCTGCAGAGTTTAAATATGAACAAAATACAATTAGTTCCCCATATTTTGAAACGCACACTTATGAAACGCTATCTGCAAGTAATAGTATCATCAAAGATTTACCTGTTTATAATTATTATAGTGTAAATCCATATGAAGATATACCTCCTTCTCAAGTATATACGTTTCAAATTAATACTCCAACTACATTAAAAATAACCGGTAGTTTAGAAAATTCGACTGGTTTAATGGATCCAACTTACAATTATCACAGCATTGCAGGTAATCCTCTTGGCAGGTTAAGAAAAATAAGTCCCTCATCTAGTACACTTTTTACTTATGAATGTCCATATGTTTTTGGTTCTGGTCCGCAGGCTCAAGGAAATGAAATAACATTGAATGATAAAGAATTTACTGTAGATTCAGGCATATATGAATTTACAGCATATACGCCCCCAAGGGATGTACTGGCATTTTGGAGATTATTATATCAGGATATATTTACCTTGCCATCTCCAGGAACTCCTATTGGTCCATATAAAACTGGCGGAATAAGAATAAGCGAAATAAAAACGGATGCAAAAATTAGAAGGTTCACATACCCGGTCGGGAATATGTTGGTAGAACCTGTATTATATCATACTCTTAAAAGGTATGGAGTACCAGAAACTATTTATATTGATGGTGCTTATTGTACACAAGTTTCTGAATCCAAAACTCCATTGTCTTCATTTAATCATGGAAATTTTGTTGGTTATGATTGGGTAGAAGAATATATATTAGATGAAGAAGATGATACTTCTACTACAAGATATACATTTTACAATGATACGGAGTCTGATTTTTTTGACGATAGATTTCCAGATTCTCCTCGTTTTATCAATTACAGAAATGGATTACCTAAATCTGTTGAAAAATTTGCAACATATGGTGGTAGTGCAAATATCTTAGTAGAAAAAGAGGAATTGGATTATACATCTACTAGCAGTAGTATTATAAAAGCCTTTAAGGATAAGGGAACTCCAGATCCTACTTCAGGAGATGCTGAAACGGGCAGAAAAATTTTACAATATTATTACATAGTGGAATGGCCATTAAAAACAAAATTATTAAATACATTAATGACTAATGATAGAAAAAGTATAGTTTCAGAGACGAATTACAGTTATAATTCAAAAGATTTATTACAGTCTACTTCATATAACAATGATAATATTCAGATAACTGAAAAACTCAAGTATGCTTTTGATTTTACCGACCCTACAAGTTTAACTATGGTAAACAAAAATATGATTGGAATACCAATCGAAAGTATTATTTTAAAAAACAACATCGTTACGCAAGGTACAAAAACAGATTATTTCAATAGTTCAGGATTTTATTTGCCGAGAACAATTTCTAAAACTGAATTTAATTCTCCTGCTTCTGAAACAAATTACAGCTCTTTTTATAAGCCTGTTATGAATTTTAACAGTTATACGGCAAAGGGCAAGTTACTGGAATCAAACTATACTGATGGTCCGTCGACTTATTATGTGTGGGGTTATAATGAACAATATCCTATAGCAAAACTGGAAAATTTTACTGCTGCTGACGCTTTAAATATTCAAAGTATTATTTCTGCTACGATAGACGCATCTAATACTGATAGTTCTCCAGCGTTAGAAGATACTTTACGAACTGCTTTGACTAATTTACGGAATGCGGCACCAAATGCGATGGTAACTACTTATACTTATGATCCTTTGATAGGTATAACAAGCATAACAGACACAAAAGGTTATACCATGTTTTATCAGTATGATAACTTCAGTAGATTAAAGCAAGTAGTTGATGCAACAGGCCATATATTAAGCCAGAACGAGTATAATTACAAACAATAAAACCAATGGACATGAAAAAGTTGCTATATATTTTATCAGCCTTATTATTACCATTATTGGTTTTGGCTCAAACGACTTCAAGGAATTTTATTAAATCGACAAGCTTTCAGGTAGAGACTGTAACGGGTAATGTCTCGAATGATCAAAAAGTTGAGGAAATTACGTATTTTGACGGTTTAGGACGCCCATTGCAACGTATCGCAAAACAGTCAGGAGGAAATAAACAAGATATTATTACACCGTTTGGATATGATTATTTTGGCAGGCAAAAAAGAGATTATCTTTCTTATGCTAGACCTGCAAGCAGTTTGAATTTTGAAACTAGCTTAGTACCCGATTATTATGGTGATATTTTAGAACTTAGTTATTTTTATGCTGCAAAATATCCAGATGATTTTCAAAATATAGACCCTTCAGAAGCAACTCCATTTTCTGAAAAGTATTTTGAAGCATCAGCTCTTAGCAGAATTAAAGAACAAAGTGCTCCGGGAGTTACATGGAAATTAGATAAATTTAATGATAATGATCATACCATTAAATTTGAATATAATGCAAATGGTTCAAATGATATAGTAAAACGTTTTGCAGTATCGTTTATTAACGGAAATAAAGAAGTTCCAAATTTAGAAGTTCAGGGATCCTATACTGATTTACAATTGTATAAAACAATTACCAAAAATGAGAACTGGACTTCAGGAAAAAACAATACCACAGAAGAATTTAAAGATAAAGAAGGTCGCGTTATATTAAAAAGAGCATTTTCTGACTATAAAGACAGTAATGGGCAGATCACTTCAACTGAAACTCCTCACGATACTTATTATGTATATGATACTTATGGTAATTTAACTTTTGTAATTCCGCCAAAGGCTGTTGATTTAATAGCTAGCTCAAGCGCGCAAGCCAGTCTAACATCAACAGCAGTAGTGGCTTATGGCAGTACCCTAAATTTGATTGCTTCCAGTTCAATTGTGCTAATGCCCGGTTTTCACGCGCAGACAGGAAGTACATTTAGTGCTGTTGTAGATTCTAATCAGACTACTTTGGATAACTTATGTTACCAATATAAATATGATTCCCGTAATAGGCTTGTTGAGAAAAAATTACCGGGAAAAGGTTGGGAATATATTGTTTATGACAAACTGAACAGACCTATTTTAACACAAGATGCTATTTTACAAACTACAAATAAATGGATTTTTACTAAATATGATGCATTTAGCAGACCTATATATACTGGTGAGTATGTAAACTCTTCACAAACTTCACGTACTGCGGTACAAACTTTAGCCAATGGAAGTGTCGTTTTGTTTGAAAACAGATTAACAACACCATTAGACATTAATACTGTTAGTATAAATTATTCTAACAATGCTTTTCCAAATACAGGAACTGATTTGCTTACCATTACTTATTATGATAATTATGCTAATATCAATTTAGATGGTGGCACAGCTATTACATCTTACGGCATTACTCCTATAACTAATGCAAAAGGAATGACAGTTTGTTCAAAAGTACGTGTTTTAGCTACTAACAACTGGATTACCACTGTAAGTTATTATGACACAAAAGGAAGAATCATATATACCTATAATAAAAATAATTTTTTAGCTACAGAAAATACTGCCAAAAGTAATCTCGATTTTACAGGCAAAATACTTGAAACGACAAGTACACACAAAAAAACAAACGCTCCAGATATTACTATAGTAGACACTTATACTTATGATCATATCGGAAGAACATTGAATCAAAAACAAAAAATAAATAATCAGCCTCAGGAAATCATTGTTTCTAATACTTACGATAACTTGGGTCAGCTGATTACCAAATCTGTTGGCGGAGTACAAACCGTCAATTATAATTATAATGCTAGGGGATGGCTTAAAGATATCAATGATGTCAATAATATAGGAAGTTCTTTGTTTGCTTTTAAAATAAATTATAATACCCCATCAGCTGGAACTCCTTTTTTTAATGGTAACATAAGCCAGACTCTATGGAAAACAGCCCATACAGATACAAGTTTAAGAAGTTATCTTTACAGCTATGATGCGCTTAATCGTTTAATAGATGCAAAAGACAATCTAGATCGCTATAATGAAAGACAATCATATGATAAAAATGGAAATATTATGACAATGTTCAGGAATGGAAATACCATTTTGAATACTCCAAATTACGGTACTATTGATAATTTGACATATGCTTATGACAATGGTAATAAATTACTGAAAGTTGAAGATAGCTCAGGAAATACTCAGGGATTTAACAACGGAAATAGCGGTTCCAATATTGATTATGGCTATGATGTTAATGGAAATATGACAGCAGATGGTAATAAAGAAATTGTAGCTGTAGCTTATAATTACCTCAATCTACCTACAAATATATCTTTTAGTTCAGGAAGCATAGATTATAAATATGATGCACAAGGTCTAAAACAACAAAAAATTGCCGGTAGTATTACAACCCAATATGCAGGAGGCTTTCAATATGAAAATAATGTTTTACAATTTTTTCCGCATCCGGAAGGTTATGTTCGTTATAATTCAGGAGTTTATGAGTATATTTACCAATATAAGGATCATTTAGGAAATGTACGTTTAAGCTATAATAAAAATTTAAATATTATTGAGGAAAACAATTATTATCCATTTGGTTTAAAACAGAGCAGCCATATTAATATTGTAACTAACCAAGGTAATGCTACTGCACAGAAATATAAGTACAACGGAAAAGAGCTCCAAGACGAGCTGGGACTGAATGTTTACGATTATGGTTTTAGACTATACGACCCAGCAATTGGCAGAATGCAAAATCCTGACCCATTGGCAGAGTTAGCTTATGACTTAACTCCTAATCGTTATTGCTTTAATAATCCTATGAGATTTATAGACCCAAGCGGATTATGGGAAACTACTGCGGGTGGATATACTACAAATAAAGCAGAGGATATAAAGCGTTTTATGTCTTATTTAGGATTTGAAAATAATGCTTTGAACAATTCTCCTACATTTGCACAACAAAGTACTTTCATTGAGGGTGAGATGTCAGAAGGAGGTCAAGGTAAATTAAGCGATGGCTCGACATTAGCAGATGAATTTGCAGTTACTACATATAAACAAGAAGGTGGTGGAATTAAGGGTTATGCAGATGAAAAGTCATTTGGTAATTTTTGGCATGGAATTCAAAAGAACCTAACTCCAAATGGTTTAGATACTAGAACAATTGGACAAAATCTATTAGGATTAACTTATCCTGGAGGCAATAATCCAAAAACATATAGTGGGGCTGATGATTTCTCTTATGTTCCTTCAAGTCTTGCAGAATATCCTGCTATTGGACATGACAGGAGGTATGCAAATATTGGAACAGCAGGAGCAGGAGGACTTTTTGGAGACACCAAAGCTATAGGTGCAGATTGGAGATTCGTGGGACAAGAATTATCAATATTAACTTTACCAGTAGATTTAAAAACAAAAGTACAAGCTGGGCTGTTAGGAGTTGGTTTAGGCTTGTTTTCAACAGGCAAGACAGTAATACAGTTAAGTAGTCCTTACAACGGAGGATTGGGTACAGTTCTATTATGGGATAGTGTAGCCAATAAAGGAGTAAATAATCAACCATCTAGTAAATAATTATGGAAAATTTAAAAAGAAAAGCAAAAAGAAGTTCATTATTACTTTCTCTATTATATGTTGGTTTGGGAACAATAGCAGTTTTGTGTTCTTATCCTCCTTTTTATGGAGATTGGGTTTTAGTAGTGCTGTTAATTACGTTTCCTGTAAGTATTCTAAGTTTTGGAATATTAATTGCGGGTAAATATTACACTGCAGTGATAATTGTTCAATTAATTACGTTTGTTGTTTTTTGGTATTTGTGTTATAAATTTTTACTTAAAAAGTATAATAAAGAAAGTAAAGTGCAATTATCAAATGATGATAATTCTAAAGAAATATAAAACCCTCGCTCTACGAAGAGTTTCTTATGAAAAGCTGCGCAAATGTCTCTGACTTTGCGCAATTTTTTTATGTTCTTATAAATAAAAGTCTTTCAATTTTTTACGTTTAGGCCTTATATTGCTTTGATTTTTTACATTCAGAAAACAACATTCTAAGAAAATTAGTTTTAAAGTCAGGAGACTTTATGAGGTTTATGTTTTCAATTATATTTGTTTGAAATGGTGCAAAGTCAGAGACATTTGCGCAGCGTGAACAAGAACACTTCGGTCAGCGAGGGGTTCGGAAGCATGGACAGATGTAAGCATGACCTCAATAGCAGTTTCAGCAGGAGCAGGTGCATTAAGTGGGGGAATATCATCATTAAATCAATATAAAAATGCATCTAGAGTTGCAAAATTAGCCGTTGATGTTGCCACTGATGCAGGAGTAAGTGCGGCAGGTCAGGGTATTAAAGAAGGTAAGGTTTCGTTAAAAAGCACACTTATTGATGTTGGTGCTGGAAGACTTGCAGCAGGTATAGGTAAAAAACTAGAAAAAAGCGCGTTAAACTCTTCAACTGGTAAAAAATTAACAGCTGCGGTTAATACTGAAAAAAATATAGCTCGTGGAAAATCAAATGTGGCTTCTAAAGCGAAAGCAAATGTTAGTGGAGCAACCAAAAAGCTCGAAAATTATGTTGCTAGGAGAGCTAGTACAGCTGCTACAGCCGCTTCAGGAACTGCGTCTACGGCTGTATCAAAAGCAACAGAAAAAAAGAAAACTACTGGTCAATAAAGAAATAAAAATATTATGAAAAATAAATTAATTAGTTGGATAAAAAAACCAGAGAATATAATATTATTAGTTATATTTTCTGCAATAACCATTATGGGCATAATAGATGGTAATCTAATTATAATAATAAAAGTTTATGCAGGAATTGCCTTGTTTAGTGTATTTATAGGATTAATCCTTTATTTAAAAAGCAAATTTTGGTAACGTTTGGATTATGTAACGTACCCGATAGCACAGATTTGTAATCTGTGTACACAAAGAGAATCAAAAAAGCCCTAGATGCTGGAGGTCTAAAGAATGGCGAAGTTAGTAAAAATGAAGGTCTCTTTGGAACACCAATATTAAACTTTAGTCCTAGTTCAAAACAAGCAGAAATAGAAAAAAGTAATAAAGGTACTGATGTTGATAAAAAATTAATTCCTACAAAAAATTAAGTTTAAATGAAAAAAAGTATTAAATATATCTCGATAATTGTTTTAATTGGTATAGTGTATTATTTGGTAAGCGTCTCTGTTCATAATAGTGGTCAATTCATAAACTATTATTTTTATCCTTCATCCTCTATTAGTGAGTCTAAGGAAAAAAATATTTTTTCTAATAAGATTTCTAAGGAAAACATCCAAATAACAGGTAGTAAGCAAATAAATCAGAAAATAGAAGAATTAGAGTTTTGGTTGGATAAAGCTATAACTAAAAAGAATTTCGGTATGAGTGGAATTCTCTCTTATGATATAGTTGACGATAATAGTAGGACACTAAGGATAGCGTATAAGAATACCAAAAAAACATACTCAACAGCTTATGACGATATTATTTGGTTTAAATTAGAAAACGGTCAAATTGAAAACCCAATTACAACGACGGGAAGATTTTATAAGCTTGGAACTAAGGCAAGAATCCATTTTTATGATAATGACAAAAAAAATGAAATTGGAACAGTAATTATAGAAATTAAATAAGTATTCTATTTGACCACGATACTGCAGATTTGCAATCTTGCCAATAATTAGAATCAAAAAGCCATTCCATAACGGAGTGGCTTTTGATTTTATAGCACTTTAAAGTGTACCAAACTGTTAAAATAAAATCCATGTTAGCCTGCAAATGCTAGGTAATTTCAGTAGATTTAAAAAATAGCACTCAGAGCATACTCCCTCCCTGTATCGGCTATTTTGATACGAGAAACCGAGATTTTTAGTGTCAAATTACCCCTCGCTCTACGAAGAGTTTCTTATGAAAAGCTGCGCAAATGTCTCTGACTTTGCGCAATTTTTTTATGTTCTTATAAATAAAAGTCTTTCAATTTTTTACGTTTAGGCCTTATATTGCTTTGATTTTTTACATTCAGAAAACAACATTCTAAGAAAATTAGTTTTAAAGTAAGGAGACTTTATGAGGTTTATGTTTTCAATTATATTTGTTTGAAATGCCGCAAAGTCAGAGATTTTTGCGCAGCGTGAACAAGAACACTTCGGTCAGCGAGGAGAAAAGAGGTTCCGGGATCTAGAACAACAAAATTTAAAAAAATTTAAATCATGAAAATAAATATTATTTTTTTTTACTGCTTGTATTATCTTTTTCGTGCAATAAACAATCGGAAAAGAATAATTTAAAAAAAGTAACAGCCTCATTGAATTATGAAAAATACTATAATTTAAAACAAAAAGCTAAAAAGCTTGCGGATAGCGCTTTGACTTATGGAGATACAAATTCATATAAGTTAGCTTTTAAACAATATGGTTTATTAAATTCTTATGAGGAATTTTTATATTATGCTATAAAGATGTCACAAATACATGATTTTAGCGAAGCTTATTTTGATACATATTATCTATTAACATTACGTGAGAAAGACAGTTCAAGTAAATCAAATAATCTAGCGAATTATTATTTATTTAAAGCATATGAAAGAGGAAATATTCATGCTAAATATGAAGTTGGTGAAATTTACTCAAATCCAAAAGACATACCAAAATCATCTTATTATTTATTTAAAATCGTTAATACAGCAAGGTAGATATATTTACAAAAAATTGACTTATAAGTCGTTTTTTTGTTTTAACTGTTTCTCTAGCAAACAACTGTCTTACTCCAGACAGAATCATTATTACCACTCCCGCACGAATCCTTTCATTTGGCCGTTACAAGGATAAGGTCTTTTAGAGATGCAATCTTTGATATTTACTAAGATAAAAATTGGAAACTTTAAATCATTTTAGTTTCTCAAAAGTAAGAGGTATTTGCCTAACGGAGTATTTTTGAACGCAAAAAGTTAACTAAAAACGATTATAATTATTCTTCTTTCATCCTCATTCAATATATTAATTCCAGTTGCATATCAGTAGTAATAATTCTACATTTTGACTTAATTGAACAGTAAGATTGGTTAAAAATTATATTTTTATTGAATAATCAAATAAAAAAAACACATTATTTAAAAATACAATAATCAAAACTTTTCTTTCATTTTAAAAGTTAAAATTAAAGAAATATAATATATATTTAACCAAATTTTACTAAAAGCCAAAAACCAATTTATAGATTAATTTATGAAAAAACATTACTATTATTTATTTGTTCTTATTTTTTTCTTTTTTAATGTTAGATCTCAAACTCAGGTTCCAGGAGGAGATAATCCCACAGAACCAATCGATCAGGGACCAATTGGAGGTGGCACCGATACTCAATCAACAAATCTTAACGATTTACTTTATAGTGAAATTTTTACTCCAAAAATTGGTGCTCCAAATGCAGCCGGTTTTAAACAGGTGAATTTTTCAAGTGTTGGAGAATATACCGGTTCCGCAAGTATAAATGTTCCAATATACCAAATTCAAATAGGACAAATTAATATTCCAATTGAATTAAATTACTCTTCAACAGGTGTTAAAGTCGATGAAACCGCTTCTAACGTTGGTCAAAACTGGTCTTTAAATGCAGGCGGAATTGTAACAAAAGTAATAAAAGGAATAGAAGATTTTAAGCTTAGTGTTGAAGGAGCATTAGGTGATCCTATCAGTCATAGATTAAAATTTTCCCAACTTGGTACAAGTACTGTATTAGGAATGAGACTCAAGGAAGTTGGATGGCTTTTGCAAAATCAAAACATTTCTTTAAATAATTACTACGATATAACTTCTGGTGTTGATAAAGTCTACACATTGTTTGATATGGGAATCATAACTACAAAAAAAGATTTATCTCCTGATTTATTTTATGTAAATGCACCAGGGCTTAATACATCCTTTACCCATAGAAAAGATGCCTCGGTAATGGAAATTGCTTATCAGGGTAATAAAATTACAACTACAATAGGCAAATCACCAGTTATTCCGTTTTTTCCAGAATTTAGAGATAATATTAAATTTCAGGGAGATTTAAGCTTTTTCGATGGAGGGCCACAAAGAAAAATACTGGGAGTTAATAAAATAGAGATAACTAATATAAACGGAACTCAATATGTATTTGATCAATTAGATGTAAATCAATATGTTAACCGAGATGTTTTTACTACCTATGCAAGTATAGAATCTAGCAGAGATCTTACATCTCAGGAAATAATGGCTTATAAGTTAAGCTCGATAAAAGATTTCAAGGGCAATGAGGTTACGTTTACCTATGAAAAATATGCTATAAATTATCCTGAATATCGAAAAACATCTGATTATGAAGTAACAAATAATAGTGGTAATCAATCGACTCAAAATTTAAGTTCTACTGAAATTAGGTTTCCAAATTTAAACAGAATAAGTAAAATAAATTATGCTGAAGGATCTGTTGAATTTAAGTATGAAGAGCCTAGAAAAGATTTGCCCGGAGATTATGCTTTATCAAAAATCATTATTAAGGACATTAATAACAATATTATAAAAACGATAAAGTTAGAATATGACTATATGGTTTCTAATAACAAGTGCGCTGAACCTACTTGTAAAAGACTACGCCTATTAACGGTACAGGAAACAGGAAAAAACAATGCAGTTATACCTCCATATCGATTTTTTTATAATGATGATATTAAACTTCCGGAAAGAGGTTCAACTATTACAGATTATTTAGGATATGCAAATGGTCCTGTACCAAGTGAATATAATAATGTAACTTCTGTGAGTTGTGCTTCTTGCCTTATTCCTCCTCCTAAATTATATTACAGCCCTAATAAAAAAGATTTATCAGTTTCTCCCTTCCCTATTTTTCCTTCAAGTTTTGTTACTCAAGGAAGGTCGTTACAGCCTTCTTTACCTTATACAAAATCGGGTGTTTTAAATAAAGTACAATATCCAACTGGTGGCAGAGAGGAATTTGAATATGAATTAAATGATTTTTATTCTTCCTTAACCGGACAAAATGTTCAATCTGGCGGTTTAAGAATTTCAATTCATAAATTGGTAGATACGAAAGGAGCTATACAAGTACACAAGTATAATTACCTTGATATTAATGGTAATTCTTCTGGTATTCTAAATAATTTACCTACACTTGGAATTTCTCATGCCTATAGCGAATCATTAGCAGCTACTTACTTAGGTATAGGGTCATACTCACTTCAAACAGGGCTTGTGCTGCATACTTTTACAAGTTCAAGAACTGATTTTGACGTAGTGGAAGGATCAAACGTAGGATATTCTAGAGTTTTGATTAAAGAAAATGCTGATAACGGTTATGTGGAAAAGATATTTTCTACAAGAAAGGATTTTCCAATCGAACAACCATTGTTTACATACAGAGATTATGATAAAAACAAGATTCAGTTTGGTTTAAATAATGGATGGAGGCTTCCTACAACTAATAATACTGAATTATTAATTGGTAAACTAAAGTTTATTAGAAAATACGACAAAAACAATATTCTGGTTGAAGAAACCAAAAATAGCTATCAATATGATATTTTTGATCAAATTACTGATAAAGTTGGGATTTCGAGGAAAGAAGTTTTTCCTTCTGAACATTTTGATGCTGAACCAATAGAACCGGATTTTGCATTTTATCCTTCTGTGTATGCCAGTAGAAATTTAACTAATGAAACTAAAACAGTAACAAAATACGATCAAAACAAGGTTCAAAATATTACTACAACTACTTATGATTTAAAATATTCATTGCCAAAAGCAGTAGAAAGTGTCGTTAATGAGTCCGGAGTTACAACTTCTTTAATAAAAGAAACCAGTTATCCGCATAACTTTACAACTCCTTTAATGACAAGTCTTGTCACTGCTAATCGTATTGCAGAACCAGTGCTTTTAAAAACTTTACGCAAAACAGGCGAAAGCCAGGAAGATCTTACTTCACAAGAAGTATTATACAATAGTTTTACTAAAGGCAACAAAACTTTGATTCTGCCAAGAGCAATACAAACTCTTAAAGGAATACAAACAGCGACTAATCAATTTGAAGAAAAAATCCAGTTTCATGATTATGACAAGTTTGGTAATTCAATAGAATCATCCAAAAAAAATGACACGCATTCCGTATATTTATGGGGATATAACTACTCTAAACCTATTGCTAAAATTGAAAATGCAACTTATTCTCAAGTGATGACTTCATTGGGGAAAAGTAATTCTGAAACTCTTGAGTATTTGCAAAGCTATACAGAAGAACAATTAAAAAATGAAATTGAAAAGATAAGAACCAATTTAGGCAGTGCAATGGTTACGTCTTATATATACAAACCTTTAATAGGTATTACAACAATTGTGGATCCAAAAGGAAATTTAATTTCATATGAATATGATGATTTAAATCGCCTTAAAAAAATCAAAGACCAGGATCAAAATATTATTGAAGAATATTGTTATGGTTATAATGGCGTACCTAATGATTGTCAAAACAGCATAAGAATTCCATCAGAAGAAGATAATTCAATTTATGATACTGATTTACAAGTAATAGTTGGTGATTATACATCATATAAAATACCTGTAGCTTGTGGCAGAGGAGTAAGCTGGGAAGACAAATTACCAGATGATGCTCCATACAAAGGAAGAAACATCTTAAGCCTTCATGATAAGTTTTACTTTCCCAATCCTTCTCAGACAGGTGTACATTATACCCCGGGTTATACACCATTACCTGATGATTATAGACAACTAAATCTGCCTTATCCTTTGGAAGAATATACGTGTAATTATTATGCCGAAAGGTCTGGTTATTCTTTTAGCCTTGCAGGATTAGAAAATCCTAAATTTCTTGGACCAAACAGAGTTATTGAATTAACGTGGTGGATGGAAATTGATGGAAAAAAAATAGAACTTCCGCAAGCTCAGGAATATTCAAATATCTTTTTTATACCAAAATGTTTAGAAGGAACTTTTGGCAGAATAGTTTGTTCTGCAAAAATAACATCAGGTTATGATCGTGAGGATCCTATTAGAAAGACTGTCATTTATCTGGCAAAAAGCAATTTAATGCAATTTAAAAGCGGGCTGGATGATTATGATAATTTACCTGCCTTTTATAAGTTAAGTATTTCTGATTTTTATTCTGGTGATGTTTGCAGCAAAACTTCAGGATATGGAATTGGAAATAATTCGGGAACAACACCTGCAGATCCCGGATATTGGAATGATTCTCCGTGGACAATTGATAATGGCAACCCAGAGCCATCTGATTTTAAAATATGGGTCGATAATTTTCAATTTTATGACATTCCTGTTCCGGCATGGCTTCCAACAACTTTTACCTGGACAGGTGTTACTAACCCTAGCTTACATCCTTTATTTAATTTTCCTAGACCAACAGGCGGAATTCATAATGAAGATATATTTACTCCTATAGCTTTTCCATCTTTCATAACTTTTCCGTATATGCTGGAATATTATACTAGTTTTTATGTGAATAAAGGAGCATATAGATTTGATAGGGAATCTGTAATTCAAAAAGTAGAAAATAGTTCTAGTTATACTTTTAATTGGTATTTAAAAATTGAAAACACTGGACAGCAAATTCCAATCATTAGAACTTTAGAATCTAGAGATCTTTTCTTTATTCCGCCATCGCTAAACGGAAAGAGAGGAAAATTAATTTGTATTGCTACAAAAAGATTTGATTCGGGTCCGCCTTTGTCTTTTGAAAGTGAAATAATAACTTTTCAACAAGGATTATCAAGTAGCGACAATCTAAATTATCAAGCTGACTTTCTTTCTGAAGACGGACTATAATTTAGAGGATTTAAAAACCTAATCATAAGATTACGATGAAAAAAAACAAACGATATAGCATACAAATTATTTTGTTGTTATTTACTATATATACGACAGCTCAAACTCCGGCAACAATAACAAAAGGAAGCATAAATACACCTTATACAGTAACAGGAAATGAAACCCTTATTGCAACACAAAGTATTACACTTAGCCCTAATACTTATATACTGGCCGGAAGTACATTTTGGGCAAAAATTAGTGCCGACGAATACATTCCTCCTTTTGCTTTAAGCAATGAAAATTTCGTTTTTACGCGCAAATATCAAACGGGTTTAAAGTCTAGTGATGCCATAGCAAATAATTCTGACGTTATAGAAGGTGTTGTATATTATGATGGCTTAGGCAGACCAATTCAGAATATTGGTATAAAGGCTTCGCCTAATAAAACAGATATTATTACACATACTGCTTATGATAATATTGGTAGACAAGAAAAAGAATATTTACCGTATATGGATAATTTGGGTTCTGTTGCATCATACAGAAAAAGCGTTGATGCACAATCCGGAACTATTGATTACTATAAATTAAATTATCCTCAGGATATTGATAATGCGCTTCCTAACCCATTTTCTCAAAAGAAGTTTGAAAACTCACCTTTAAATCGTGTATTATTGCAAGCTTCTCCGGAAAAGACTGGGCATTAGGTTCTGGTCACGAAATAAAACTAGACTATCAAACCAATAGTGCAACAGCAGCTGATGAAGTTAAACTTTATGTGGTTACAACAACATTAAATTCTGATGGTGTTTATGTTCCAGCTGTTTCTACTACTACAACTTATTCTGATAATCAATTGTATAAGAGTATAACTAAAGATGAAAATTGGGTAAGTGGTAAAAATAATACAACAGAAGAATTTAAAAATAAAGAAGGAAAACTTATTTTAAAACGCACTTATTCTAACTATGCATCTCAAACAGAAGTTAAGCACGATACCTATTACATTTATGATATTTATGGAAACTTAACTTATGTTTTATCCCCTAAAGCCGAAGGAGCAATAAGTGATTCTGCTTTAAAAGAATTGTGTTATCAATATAGATATGATACAAGAAATAGGCTAGTTGAAAAAAAATTGCCTGGTAAAGAATGGGAATATATTATTTATGATAAATTAGACAGACCGATACTTTCGCAAGATGCTAATTTAAAAGCCAGCAACAAATGGATGTTTACTAAATACGATGCTTTTGGCAGACCTGTATATACAGGTGAATACATAAATTCCGTACAAATAACCAGACCTTCTGTACAAGCCTTGGCAAATGATAGTTCAGCTTTATTTGAAAACAAACAGGCTGACGCTTTAAATATTAACGGTACAAGTGTAAATTATTCTAATATTGTTTTTCCAAATACAGGAATTGACCTTTTTACCATAACTTATTATGATAACTATCTTGATATAGATTTAGATCAGGGAACAGCGGCTATATCATATGGCATTACACCTGCTACCAATGCCAAAGGACTAGCCACCTGTTCTAAAGTACGTATTCTAGGAACATCAGCCTGGACAACCAATGTTAGCTATTATGATACTAAAGGAAGATCTATTTATAATTATAATAAAAATAATTATTTAAATATAGTTGCATCAGTAAAAACCCAGTTAGATTTTGCTGGTAAAACACTACAGACTACCTCTACACATAAAAAAGACAGTGATGGTATGATAACTATCATTGATACTTATTCTTATGATCATGCAGGCAGAGCATTAACACAAAAACAAACTATTAATAATCAGCCGGAGGAAATAATTGCAAATAATGCATACGATAGTTTAGGGCAGCTAATAGCGAAAGGTGTTGGCGGTAAAGCAACAACACAATCACGACTACAAAACGTTGATTACAGCTACAATATTAGAGGCTGGTTAAAAGGTATTAATAATGTAAATAACATTAGTAATAATTTATTTGCTTTTCAGATAAACTATAACACTCCAACAACGGGAGCTCCATTGTTTAATGGCAATATTAGCCAGACCTTTTGGAGAACAGCCAATACTGACAATAGTTTAAGAAATTATACTTATAATTATGATAATTTAAACAGGTTAACACAAGCTACAGATAATTCAACCATAAACCCGGGAAGATATAACGAAGGTATCAAATATGATAAAAATGGTAACATTATGAGTATTTTAAGATTAGGGAATACCAATTCTACCGCTACTCTATTTGGTACTATGGACAATCTGGTTTATGCTTATGATACTGGAAATAAGCTCACCAAAGTAGAAGATGTATCAGGCAGTACCGAAGGATTCAATAATGGAAGTAATACTGCTGTTGAGTATACTTATGATAATAATGGAAACGTGAGTACTGATAGTAATAAAGAAATTACTGCTATACTATATAATTATTTGAACCTTCCTGTAGAAATAAAATTTAGAGATGATGATTATTCAAAAATTAATTATATTTATGATGCTTTAGGAACAAAACAAAAGAAAAGAGTAAACAAAGAGGGAGACGTAACAGAAACTATTTATGCCGGAGCTTTTCAATATGTTCAAAATTTTGAAGAAGGTAACGGATCTGTTTTAAAATTTATTAACCAACCAGAAGGTTATATTGAGCCTATTGGCAGTTCTTATAAATATGTATATCAATACAAAGATCATTTAGGTAATATAAGATTGAGTTATGCTGATAATAACAATGATGGTGTAATTACAAGCCAGACAAATTCTCAGACTTTATGGCAAGACAGTTTTGAAAACCCAACAGGTTGGGATGGTACCGGTGCCAGCTGGGGACATGCTTTAGATGCATTTGACACAGCTGTAAAACATTCTGGTAATCGCTCAGGAAGAATAGATGTACATGTGGAAGACGTATCGAGATCTGTGCACAGTACACAGTGGATTGCCGTAAACAATACTGTAGATACGCAATATCGTATTTCAGGATGGGTTCTTTTAGAAAACATAACACAATGGTCTCGTGCCAGATTGGAACTGATGGGAAAAAAAGAAGGAGAAACTGAATATACAACACTGTATGATTATAAATACATCACTACTAAAGGCGAATGGATATATGTTGAAAAGATTGTTACGGTACCAGCCAATATTAAAACGATAAATTCAAGAATAACCCTTGATTACAACACTGGTACTGTAAAGGGAAGTGCATGGTTTGATGAGTTAAAAATAGAAAAAATAACACAAAATGGGCAAAACGAAATAGTGGAAGAAAACAATTATTATCCTTTTGGATTAAAACAGAAGGATAACAATAATATGATCGTTTCATCAAATCCAGCTCAGAAGTATAAGTACAACGGCAAGGATCTCCAAGACGAGCTGGGGCTTGGATTCTATGACTTTGGGGCACGTAATTATGATCCAGCGATTGGTCGCTGGATGAATATTGATCCTTTGGCTGAAACATCCAGAAGATTTAGTCCTTATACATACGCACTTAATAATCCTGTCTTTTTTATTGATCCTGATGGAATGCAGGCGACATATAATTGGGAAGAACATAACAAAGGAAATAAAGGAGTATATAATGATGGTGATAAAACTGTTTCTTTTAGCGATGCCATGGGTAGTATTGGTTTAAATAGTAACGGAAGTGAAAATAAAAGCGATGAAACATCAAATGATGGTAGTGAACCACCAGTCAATTTTTTCGCACGTGATCATTCTAATTTCGCTGGAACATTTGATGAAAAAAATAAACCAGAAAATTACCAAATTGGAGATGGGATTTTTGACGTCTTTGGTCATGGAGGAGTTGATGGAGAAGGCGAAGGTTTTTTTGCTGATTATAAAACGGGTGGTCCTTTTATTGATAATGCTCAAGATTTTGATACAAGAATGTCAAAGGTAAGTCCTGCATATAAAAAACAAATAGAAGGCGGATTTGGGGCTTTTACAATAAATCTTTTTATATGTCAAGGAGGCTCCGGAAATAAATCTATGGCAAAAAAAATATCTAAAGCTCATCCAAACGCAACAGTTGTTGCATTTGATGGTTTTGTTATGTATGGAAATGATGCAAGTGGGAAGTCTGTAATTAATGGAGCAAGTTCAAATATCAAATATAATGATAATAAAGGTTATAGAGTAGTTTATCAAAATGGAAAAGAAATCAGTAGGATGCTATATAGCACATATAGGGCATCTGGTAAATTGTTTTAATATGAAAGTAACAAATTTAATAATTTTGGCTATTGTTAGTTTTATCTTTTGTAATTGTAAAGATAATAAAGAGGTAAAGCCTAAGATTGAAGATAATTCGAAATCAACTTTAGGAGTTTATCAAGATTATTTTAATGATAAAAAGAAGGTTGATAGTTTAATGGACAAAATAGTAAATAAAGGTGATACATTAGCCTATAAGGAACTATCTATGATTTATGCATTAAGCGGTCACAGGTCTGATTATTTGCGTGTGTCGTTAATAATGGCAAACAAATATCAATATGCTCAAGCGTATTATGATGTATATAACGATTTGTATCGAACTAATAGTTATATAAGTGGTAATGATGAAGAGACAATTGAAGATTTAAATGTATTGGATACAGAGACTAGAAATTTAGCCATCAAATATTTAGAAAAATCAGCAAGTAGAGGCTATACAAAAGCTAGAAAAAGCTTATTGTTGTACAACAGTAAAGGTGAATTGTTGAAGAATAAGTAATTATAAATAACTCAATACAAAGGAAAAGCTGCGCAAAAGTCTCTGACTTTGCGCTTTTTTTGTTGCTTTAAAACGTGAATTTCATAAAAGTTCTTAACTTTTTACAATTAGCTTTCAAATAATACTGATGTCAATTAATTGCATTTATAAAAGACTAAGATTAAAAAAGTATTAAATTGTAATTGAATTTTATTTGAGTTTTTATTAAAATCTAGTTTAAAGTCAGGAGACTTTATGAGGTTTATTTTTTTCAATTATATTTGTTTCAAATGGCGCAAAGTCAGAGACATTTGCGCAGCTGGTGTGCTTTAATAAATAAACTAATGATTAATAATGAAAGCAAAATACTTACAATTGTGTTTTTTCGTAAACTGTTTACTTAGTTCATGTAATGATGGAATTTTAAAAGATTCTGAAATAAGAGAAACAAAAGAAATTATTTTAAATTCTGGGAATAAGGATTTATATACCAGACTATGTATATACTTCGATGAAAAAGGAGACTTTGAATCTTCATTGCCATATTCAATAGTTATGGCGTATAAATATAACGACAAGGATGCTTACTATAATATTTATAGAACTATGATTCGAATTAAAATCCGCATTTTTTTTGAAAGAATACTACCGCTATCCAAAAATTTCTCATGAAAAGCTGAATGTCTCCTAACTTCGCACCCATTTGAATCAAACAAAAGCCACTTCATTAAACGGATTGTTTTGAGGAAATTTCAAACTAAAAAGCTCTGGAATCTTCAATAAAAAACTCCATTATTTCAATGGAGTTTTTTATTGCTTTTAAAGGTTATTTCCCTTTCATTAATTTTTCTAAATACTCAACTTTATCTTTTTCAGCCTGCAATAAACGTTCGTAAAGTTTTTTATTTTCATCGTAAGATTCAATTAGTTTGTCTAATGGATTAAATGTACAATGATAATTCCCTACAGTTCCCTGACTATTATCGTAAAAATTATTGAAATAATTAAATACGCTTTCTTCTGAAAAATTTTTAATTGCTTCTACACTTACTCCAAGAGCTTTCGCCACCTCAATAAGTTTTTCTTCATCTATGGTTTCACTATTTTCCATAGCAGATATAGCTTGTTGGTTTGTTCCTAAAGCTTGTGCCAAAGCTTCCTGCTTCATGTCTTTCAGTTCACGAATACGGCTGATTTTTCGCCCTATATGATTTGGTTTTGTTAATGTGCTCATAGTTCAAAGATAATAATTACCAATAAAGAATTAAGTGAAATGTAAAAAACAGGTTCCGAACTGTAGGATACGGTTAATCTATTATTTACTTGCTGTGTATTAAACAAAAATACAATTATTCGGGCAGGTATCAACCAGAAATTTAAAATTATACTTTTTGAAATTGTAGAAGCAGAATTAAAGCGATTGGAAATATACTGAATCTAAAAAATAAAAAATATCTCCAAAAAAGACAAAAAAAAGCCACTCTAATTTAACGAAGTGGCTTAATTTTTTTTCTAGAAAAGAATTTTATTTTTTTGATGATTTTTCAAGGGTTTCTAATCTTTTATTCTGCTCTTCAATAACTTTTAATAGTTTCTCCGTTTTCTTTCCTGCTCTATCGCATAAAGAGTCAATTCCTCTACCTTTTTAAGCAAAGCCATATTCATTTCTGCTAATTGAATTCCGTTTTTCTCGAATTCTTTTGCTGACGGGATTTCAGGTAAATGGCTATTTTGATTTACATAGTTTTCTACTTCTTGCAGACTTCTTAATTTATAATCTTTTGCAAAAACATAATCGGGTACAGGAATATTTGAATCTACTTTTACCTCTTTAGAATGGATCGTACCATTAACCGCTAATTTTGCATCCGGATGTTCAGTTCCTATCCCCACATTACCCGCAGCATTCCAGATACTTCCTCCAGAGAGATAAACGTTACCCTTAAATCTATTTTGATATGGAACTTCGACCGTTTTAGTCCCTGTCATTGGTTCATCAACAGCTGTCCATCCTTGAAACCAGGCACTAGTCTCACTTAATCCTGTAGCATAAGCACTAACTGTAAATCTTTGAAAATAAACTTTATCATTTATAAAAATAACGACCTTTCCATTTTCATTAGATAGATAAATTTCCGGAGTGTAACTTCCTGACGAGGAAATTTTTGGTTCATGAAAATAATACGCTGAGGGATCGGATGAAGAACATTAAAATAAATGTAATAAACAAGGGTTAAGTTTATAGGTTCCGCTGTATTATAATTATAACCTACTATCGTTATAGTAGGCATCTGATTTGCTGGAAGGAACGGCAAATTCGTTTTTATTTTTACGCCATAACTGGGAGTACCATATATGGAATAATTTACAATATTATTATAGTTTTGAGCATTACTAATTGCTGTAAAAAGTAATATTAAAATCAATATAAATTTCTCATGGTATTTAGTTTAATAATATTTTTCTTTTTTACTTCCTGCAAATTTCTGATTTCAGTTCTTTATTCTCTTGTTTTAAAATTGTAATATCCTTTTTCATCTCAATCATATACAAAGTTATTTCCTCGATTTTTTGAAGCAACTTAGCATTCATTTCTCCCAAATTAATTCCATTTTCAAGAACCTCCTTTTCACTTGGAATATTTTCTAAATGTCCTTTTTTGGCAATATGTTTTTCAACTTCTTCCAATGTTGGTAAATCATATTCTTTTTTAAACACAAAATCTGACCAGTTTAACATATCCACTTTTACTTCTTTGGAGTGAATTGTTCCATTTACATCTAGTTTGTTTAATGGGTTTATTGTACCAATACCTACATTGCCATTTCCTGAAATTCTAAGCTTCTCTGTTTGTCCTGTTAAATGAGACTCCATCGTAAAAAATTGCATTCCATAAGCATTGCTTCCTGCGTTTTGTACAATTGTAGCAATTTTTGTCCCAACTTCAGTATAATTGGCATCTTTAACAGAGTGCGTGATCATTACAGCAGAAAGATTATCAACATTATCTATTTTTTACTAATATATTTCCATTATAAATTGCCAATTTTGCTAAAGGATTTGTTGTCCCAATTCCAACATTTCCATTTCCATTAATGTGCATACGAACCTCAGGTGAATTACCTAAAGAATTATCATTGGCATTGTTGGTTAAAAATTGTAAATAGGTATCATAACCGCCGCCTCTGTAACTTCTTATAACAGCTGAACCTGCAGCAGCAAAATCCAACTTACATCCTGAGCTGAATTTGCATTTTCCGGTGAATTTGGTCCACAAATACTAATAGCTTTTAAAGGTGTAGGATAACCATCCGGTCCTGCCTGAATAGTAAGTTTTGCTACAGTATTACCAGTCCCAATTCCTATATTATTATTAATAGACGTCCCATAGATTGTTCCACTTGGAGTATAAAGTTGTGCTTTTATAGAAAATGAAAAAGCAATTATTGCAATAAAAGTTAGTTTATTTTTCATATAAAACAGATTTTTATTTTGATTGATTTTCTAATTTAACCACTCTTTCCAGAATCGATTGGAATTTTTGATTTTCTTTTTTCAATAAATCAATCTCCTCTGATTGTTTATATTATTGTTTTCCTGTTGAATAATATAAAGTGTTAACTCCTCAATTTTCTGTAAAAGTTTCGCATTCATTTCACCCAAATTAATTCCATTTTCGAGAACTTCTTTTTCACTAGGAATATTTTCCAAATGTCCTTTTTCGGCAATATGTTTTTTACTTTTTCTAATGTTGGTAAATCATATTCTTTTTTAAACACAAAATCAGACCAACCTGTCATATCAACTTTTACTTCTTGAGAATGGATCGTACCTTTTACATCTAGTTTATTTTTTGGGCTCAATATTCCTATACCTACATTGCCGTTTTCTAAAGTTTGAGATTCCTGAGTTACTGAAAGGAGGTAAAATGAGCAAACGATCCACCAATCTGATCCTGTTGATTTATAAGTATCAAACTCTGATTGACTAATCACTACAGAACTGTACGTAGAAAAATTGTTGTCTACAAATGTTTGATCAAAAAAATTACCCTTTACTGCTGCTTGAGCATGCCACAATGGATTAATCTGATTATTAGCATTATCTTCTAGAGTATTTATTCCATCCATTTAATCATGAAAA